>JAYWCQ010000325.1:0-9877 GCA_043780435.1 Polaromonas sp. | reverse complement strand
ATCAAGCGCCAGTTTGGATTTGTGAAGGTTCGCTATCGTGGCTTGAAGAAAAACACGGCACAGCTGATCACACTGTTTGCGCTGTCCAATCTGTGGATGACGCGCAGGCAACTCATGGGGGCGCAGGGATGAGCGCGCCCGCAAACTGGGCAAGCGCTCTGCAAAGGGCGAAAAAGGCTCAGGAGTGCAGGAAAACCGACGGAATTTCTGGAGCTGGCGTGTGAAATTCCACTATTTGAAAATTAGCGACTCGCTACTTCAGTTGGCTGTGAGTTATTCAGAGCATCCCTAATACTTTCGATATATAGATTTCTTTCTTTTTTTTCAAATGTCAATTAATTTCGCTATTAATTTAATATGCTTAGAAACACTTTGTTTCATTTGCTTTTAATATTTATTTTTAAATTATTTATTTATTTGAGTATGGTGGGGCTACGCCCAAAGACCGCGTCCATGATGGCGCTTCGGCCCATGCCGTTAAAATCAGCAGTCAGCACATTCCGTGGTGGCGTTTTTCCTTCACGTAACTTCAGCTTTAGCGCCCTGAGCGCGGCATCACTTCAAATCACAGGCCAGCACCTTGAACTTGCATACCAGCACCATGAGCAGCACCCACATCAGCACATTTGAGGGCGGCAACGCGCTCAGCCCGTTCCGTATCAACCAGCTGCTGCCGCGTTTGCAGGGCATCTGCGAAAAAATTAGCCATGTTTCTGCCCGTTTCGTACATCTGGCTGCGACGGATGCTGCACCCGACGCCGCATTGACTGCTCGTTTGCAGTCTTTACTGACCTATGGTGAGCCGGCAGAAAAGGTTGATACAGCTGCCAATATCGTTCAAATCATCGTTGCACCTCGTTTAGGCACGGTATCGCCTTGGGCCTCCAAAGCCAGCGACATTGCGCACAACTGCGGCTTGGCCGTCAAGCGTGTTGAACGGCTGACCGAATACAACATCACCTTGAAAAATCCTTTGCTGGGCAAAGCGAGCCTCTCAAACGATCAATTACAAGCCGTCGCCGCGCTCCTGCACGACCGCATGACCGAGTCAGTTCTGTTTGATCGCAAAGACGCACTTGGTTTGTTTGCTACCGTCAACGCAGCACCGATAGCGCATGTCGATGTACTGGGCGGTGGCCGAGCCGCTCTGGAGGCCGCCAACACCGAGTTCGGCCTGGCATTGGCGGACGACGAGATGGATTACCTGGTCAACGCCTTTACCGGCATGAAGCGCAACCCCAGCGACGTCGAGCTGATGATGTTTGCACAAGCCAATTCCGAGCACTGCCGCCACAAAATTTTCAACGCCAATTTCATCATCGACGGCGTGGCGATGGACAAAAGCCTGTTCGGCATGATTCGGAACACCCATCAGCTGAATCCACAACACATGGTGGTGGCGTATTCTGACAATTCTTCAGTGATGGAAGGCAGCGTGGTTGAGCGCTTTTCTGCCAATTTCTCGGCCAATTTCGCCCGATTTGCAGAAAACAATACCGATTTAGAGTCTAAAAATGACTCTAGCCGTCGTGATATAAGCCTGATTAGCTATAAAAAAAATAGCAAACTACAGCACGTCCTGATGAAGGTGGAAACCCACAACCACCCAACGGCGATCTCCCCTTTTGCGGGTGCGGCAACGGGTGCCGGCGGCGAGATTCGGGACGAGGGCGCGACCGGGCGAGGCTCCAAACCCAAAGCGGGATTGACTGGTTTTACCGTGTCGAAGATGCATTTTGACGGTGAAGCTGCTGCCAAATCAACAGCTTACGGCAAACCCGAACACATTGCCAGCCCACTGCAGATCATGATCGAAGGCCCGTTGGGCGGCGCGGCGTTCAACAACGAGTTTGGTCGCCCGAACCTGTTGGGCTACTTCCGCGAGTACGAGCAATCCGTCGCAAGCAGCACCGACACCGTTCAGCGCGGTTACCACAAGCCCATCATGATCGCCGGCGGTCTGGGCGTGATCGACAGCGACTTGACCCACAAAATCCTCTTCCCCGCCGGCAGCTTGCTGATCCAGCTCGGCGGCCCCGGCATGCGCATTGGCATGGGCGGCAGCGCGGCCAGCTCGATGGCGACCGGCTCCAACGCCGCATCGCTGGACTTTGACTCGGTGCAGCGCGGCAACCCTGAAATCGAGCGCCGTGCGCAAGAGGTGATCAACCAGTGCTGGCAAGCAGGTGAAAATAACCCGATTTTGGCCATTCACGATGTAGGCGCAGGCGGTTTGTCCAACGCCTTCCCCGAGCTGGTGAACGACGCCGGCCGTGGCGCACGCTTCGATCTGCACGCCGTGCCGCTGGAAGAATCCGGCCTCGCACCCAAGGAAATCTGGTGCAACGAGAGCCAAGAACGCTACGTCATGGCGATTGCGCCTGAGTCATTGGAGGCGCTCAAGGCGATTTGTGAGCGTGAGCGTTGTCCGTTTTCAGTCGTGGGCGTCACCACCGACGAGAAGCAGCTTGTTTTGGCTGACGAGGGCAGTGAATCCCCAGTCGATATGCCTATGAATGTCCTCTTGGGTAAGCCGCCCAAAATGACAAGAGACGTCAAAACCGTCAAACGCCAGATTCCCGCCCTGAACCTAACCGACGTCGACCTGCAAAAAGCTGTTATTGACGTACTGGCGCACCCGACGGTCGCCAGCAAGCGCTTCCTCATCACCATCGGCGACCGCACTGTTGGCGGGTTCACCCACCGCGACCCCATGGTCGGCCCGTGGCAAGTACCGGTGGCTGACTGCGCCGTGACCCTGGCCGACTACCAAGGCTTCGCCGGCGAAGCCATGAGCCTGGGCGAGCGCACGCCGCTGGCCGTGCTGGACGCCCCCGCGTCGGGTCGCATGGCGGTGGCAGAAGCCATCACCAACCTGCTGGCCGCACCGTTCGAGCTGTCCCGCGTCAAGCTGTCTGCCAACTGGATGGCGGCTTGCGGCGAAGCCGGTGAAGACGCCGCGCTGTATGAAACCGTCAAAGCCGTGGGTATGGGATTGTGCCCGGCGCTGGGGATTTCGATTCCAGTCGGCAAGGATTCATTGTCAATGCGGACGACTTGGAAGGAAAAAAGCCCCTCCGGTAGCGAAGAAGGCGAATCCAAGAAAGTCACGTCACCCGTCAGCCTGATCGTCACCGCTTTTGCGACTTTGGCCGATGTGCGCGGCACTTTGACGCCGCAACTGGACGCGACCGAAGCGGATACGACGCTGATTTTGATCGACCTCGGCAAAGGCCAAAACCGCATGGCGGGCAGCATTTTGGCGCAGACAATAGACCAGTTTGGCGACCGCGTGCCGGATTTGGACGATGCCAAGGACTTGGTCAATCTGGTCAACGCCATCAACCAGTTACGTACGAATCGCCAGATTCTGGCCTACCACGACAAGAGCGACGGCGGCCTGCTGGCTTGCGTGGCCGAGATGGCGTTTGCGGGGCATGTCGGCGTGAGCCTGAATGTGGACATGCTGGTGCTGGAAGGCGACGGCATTTCTGATAGCCGCATGGAAGTGGGCGACAGCAAAAACTGGGCAGGGCAGGTATCTGCACGCCGTGAAGAATTGACGTTGAAGGCCTTGTTCAACGAGGAACTGGGCGCGGTCATCCAAGTATGCACCTCTGAGCGCAACGCCATCATGGAAATCTTGCGGTCGCATAACTTAAGCAAATTCAGCCATTTCATCGGCAAAACACGCCCTACATCGTCGGAGATCGATGCTGGCAAAGGCATGCTGCAGATCTGGCGTGACGCCAAAGCCGTGTTCAGCGCACCGCTGCATGATTTGCACCAGGTCTGGGACAGCGTGAGCTGGAAAATCGCCAAACGGCGCGACAACCCAGATTGTGCGGACAGCGAGCACGCAGCGGCGGGTTTGTCGGCAGATCCGGGTCTGCATGTCATGTTGAATGCAAATATGGCGTCAAATACGACTGTAGCCGGCGAATTATATGTTTATACAGCTATAAATAACGTAGCAAATGTTAACTTGAATCTGACCCGCCCCAAAGTCGCCATCCTGCGCGAGCAGGGCGTCAACTCGCATGTCGAGATGGCCTATTGCTTCACCGAAGCCGGTTTTGACGCGTTTGACGTCCACATGACCGACCTGCAAACCGGCAGGGCGAACCTGAAAGACTTCGTCGGCATCGTCGCTTGCGGCGGTTTCAGTTACGGCGACACGCTGGGCGCAGGCATCGGCTGGGCGCGGTCCATCACCTTCAACCCGGTGCTGTCCGACCAGTTCCAGGCCTTTTTTGCGCGACCTGACACCTTTGGCTTGGGTGTTTGCAACGGCTGCCAGATGTTTGCCGAATTGGCGCAAATCATCCCCGGAGCCGAGCACTGGCCACGCTTCACGACGAATCAAAGCGAGCGTTTTGAGGCCCGATTGAGCATGGTCGAGATTTTGGAATCGCCCAGTCTGTTCCTTGCAGGCATGACTGGGACAAGGCTGCCCATCGCCGTGGCGCACGGTGAAGGTTTTGCTAATTTCGATCCCGCCAAGGCCGGTCGCGGCAACTTGGCATCCGTCATCCAAGCCATGCGTTTCACCGACAACTTTGGCGCAGCGACGACGCAATACCCGTTCAACCCCAACGGCAGCCCCGGCGGATTAACCGCAGTCACCACCCAAAACGGCCGCTTCACCGCCATGATGCCGCACCCCGAACGCGTCTTCCGCAACATCCAGATGAGCTGGACGAACCTGGATTCAAGCGCGCACAGCCCGTGGCTACAGCTGTGGCACAACGCGCGGAAGTGGGTTAAATAGGTTGTTAGAAGAGATGAAGGAGGTGGAAAGATGATGCAGCGAGTCACTTTTCCCACATACACACCGAGTTGCCCGTGACTTCTGCCTGAAAGAAGGAACGCAAGAAAAATTTGGGGACGGGACTGATGCCCAGATCGACCGAGGCGTCCATCACGGAAACAGCTTCTCGGGCCTGGTAGCCACTTTGCAGGAAGATGGCCTCGGGGTGGTCAACCGACCGGAACGGCGCTCCCATCTCCGTCACCACATTGCTCAAGGTCTGTCCGTATTTGTTGACCATCTCGCGGTTTACCAGATCACACATCAGGCGATGCTTGGGGAATTCATAGTCAAGTTCGCCCAGCAGATTCTGGATATCGTTCTCGCATAGGTAGATCACAACGCCTTCCAGAACAAAGACGACGGGCCCACTGTGGGGAAGCAGCAGGAGTTTGTCGACCAGATCCTCCTTCGCAAAATCAATGGCCTCGCGGTGCAGCGGGTTGTCGCACTGTTCGCTGGGCAACAGAATATCTTTGTAGGCGATCAGTTCTGGTTCATCCAGTTCGAACCAGTGGCCACCATGCAGACGGTAGGGCCGGCTGTCAAAGCCAGCGCCTATGGTCACGACATTCAAATCATGGTTGGTATACAACAGCTGCCGCAGCATGTCGTCCATGATGCGATGTCGCACGATGATGCTGGCGTTTGAGAGTTCCAGCGCCTTGAACCGATCGAAAATTTCCATGCCATAAGCGCACATGAACAGTTGGGCATAGTCGTCGCCGCAGATGGGTTGGTCTTGCGCGGCATCCAGCATCCGCGCGCCACAACAATAAAAAGCCGTGTCGGTTATAGGTTTCATGCAAGCCCTCAGGGAGACTCATCCTAGATTCAAATGCTCGTAGAAGCAAGTAACAACTTGCGACGTTTTGTACACTGCTTTGTTGAGGCGTTTAGGTTCAGCGCTGCAGCCCCATGCCGCCTGTCAGGGCTGGTTTTGCAAACTGCGCACCAGTTTGACGACCGCTGCATCGGTTAGAGCGGCATGATCGCCAACCGTCATTTTGTCCTGAATCAGCCGTTCGATCGTCTCGATATGCGGCAAAACGGTGCCGAAAAAGAGCGCTTGCATGTCTGATTCGTGTCCTTTGGCGATCAAAATCGTCGGGAAATCTTCCACCTCGATCGGGTCGATCAAATCCGCCTCGTCCTCCACATCCACCCACAAAAACCGAACGTTGGGGAACTTGCGGGCGAGTGAATCAAACACTGGTTTGTACTCGCGGCACGCACCGCACCAGTCGGCGCACAGGCAGGCGACGAGGTATTGCATGGGTTTGGTTGAATTCATAAAACGTTATTTACTATACTTTTAATAGTAGCTTAGTCAATAAATACGCCGGCTAGAGGCGTAAAACGGCTTGAATTTGGTTAATTTTTCTCGATCAGGCCGATTTCTTCCTTGGTCAGTTCAAACAGGCGGTAGACGATGCTGTCAATCTCGCGCTCCGCTTGGGTGATCTGCTGGGTCAGGGCCGCCACGCGCTCGCGGGCCTGGGTGACGGCGGCGTCCCAGTCGTTGCGTTCTTGCAGGTTCAGCTCGCGTTTGAAGCGTTTTTTCAGCGCCAGCGTGAAATCGGTGAACGTCGGCACCCCGTCATACCAGGCCGCCGGCAGCTTAGTGCCACCCTTGGCGGTCAAGTTGCTCAAACCCCCAGGCACCAGATCGCGCAGCGCAGCGCGGCCAAAGCGGGCGATTTCGTCACGGCGGGATTCGGCTGCGGTTTGGGTGGATTGAGCTAGGGTGGCGAGTTGGGCTTTTTGCTCTTCCGAGATAAAAGGAATGGGCAATTTTTGAACATATTCACCGCGCATTTCGCGCCAGCCACCTCGGATAGCAGTTGAATTAGCGCAAAAAAGCACCCAAATGACTTTTGAATTAAATAAAGCAAGCTCGCAAAAACCTGCATCTGTAACGAAATAGGCTTTATTTCCGGGGAAGTGTGACTGAGTTTCGTACGAAAACTGTGAATTGATTGCGAATTCAGGGAAATAAAGCTTGGGCGCTTCAAATTGGGGCTTGTATGCCTCCTGTGCCTGCTGCAATTCAAACCACGATTGTTTGGTTGCACGTTTTTCTAGAGCGGTTTTGAAAGGCAGCAAATGCGCTTTAACGGCTGGGAAGTCGTCAATATTGATGCGGTTTTTTGGGATGTAGATCAACCACTGGTCTTGCGGCTCAACACGCCACTTCTTGAGGTCTTTACCTTCTAAAAACGGTTTTAGCAGGGTGGCACTGTTCGGGTCATCCATCAGCAAAGCGTCACGCTGTGCGCGACTGAGAACAAAAGCGTCGTTCAGACCAGTAACAATACCTCGGCAGGGTGCACCATAAACTTCTTTCAACGTCGGGTGCGTTCCTAGTAGTTTTTGTCGCAAGTTGGAAAGGGCGTCGCCTTCAAATTGCCACCCTGAAACAGTGAGCCGACCTTGCGGCATGGTTTGCGACAAAGTTTCGAATGCTTCGTTAAACTTTTTAGGGACTTCTTGTTTGACATTCCAAAACCGAATAGGCGCATCCGCTGGCGGGCAGCTGTGGCGCTGCGCGATGATGATGGCGGGGTAAGTCGTAACACCCTCAAACACCTGCAAATCGCCAAAATCAACGACCGTTTCCAGCTGCGCGTGCGCCAGCAGGTAGCCGCGCAGCTTTTCACCCGAACCGGTTTTGAAGAAGGTGGACGACGAAATGTAGCCCAGCCTGCCGCCCATGCTGCCTTCTTTAGCGTCCCGCAAGAGTCGAATACCCAGCTCGAAGAAGTAGCAATACAGGTCTGCCCGGTCGCTGGCAACTTCGTAGCGCTTCTCTAAATAGGGCTTTTGCGCTTTCAGGTGCTCCATGCGCACATACGGCGGGTTGCCAATAATCACATCAAAACCGCCTTGCGCGACGACCTGGGGGAAGGCGGCTGTCCAGTCGAAGGCTTTGGGGTCGAAACTGGTCCCGTCCAGGCCATCATCGGTGCTGGAGATCAGGCTGTTGCCCACCTGCAGGTTGGCTTCCAGGCTTTCCAGCGGTTTGCCGTGCTTGGCGGTTTTGAGCCAGAGGCTGAGTTTGGTGATTTCAATGCTCTCGGCGTTCAAATCGACACCAAACAGGTTGCTGTTCAAAATCTCTTTGTCAGCGTTGAACACTTCCAAGCTGCCGGTGATGATGGCTATTTGCTCGTTGACGTTGTTGTATTCAGCCAATAAACAGTCAAACGCCGCGACCAAAAACGCACCCGATCCGCAAGCGGGGTCGCAGACTTTCAGGGTGGTTAAATCTGCCAACCAAGCGCGCCAAAAGGCCAGCTCAACCACGCGCTCGGGTTGTTTGAGGGTTTTGGCGGCGTATTTTTTCTCTTCAGCCGTGGGTTTGCGCCAAGTGGGGGCAGCGGGTTCAGTGCCGTTAGCAGCGTCATTTGTCGTCGTTTCACTACTAATTTGATAGCTACTAAGGCAATGATTTCGACGGCTGGTGATAGTTTTCTCTAGTGTTTGGTCAACTATAAAGGTGGTGATGAATTCTGGCGTGTAGACAATGCCATGCACTTTGCGCGCCCCGCTGACGGAGGTGCTGCTGCTGGCGGCGTTGGCTTGGGCGGCGAGCGCTTCCAGGGTGAAAGCGCCGGTGTCGGCCAGGGCTTTGAGTTCTTCCAGGTCTGAAATGGATTGCTCAAAAATGTGCCCCAGCACGTTGACGGAGACTTCGCCGCCAAAGTCGTATTTGCCAAATTCCAGGAAAACGTCGCAAGCGGCGTTGGGCACGGTGATGCTGTCCAGCAGGCTGTCGGATGCAAACAGGCCGCCGTTGTAGGGCGGTATGCCACGGCTGGGCAGGCCTTGGTCGATGGCTTTGAAGAGGGATTTGTAGTTGTCGTACTTGGGCAGTTCCGCCCAGCCCCTGTCGTTATGCACACTTTTGAGCGTGTTGGGCGGCAGTAAGCCGCGCTGCTGGGCAAAGGCGACAAACAAAATGCGGTCCAGCAGCTTTTGCGCGGGGGTGATGAGCGCACCCGGTGGCAGGTCATTGGCCTGTGCCAAGGCGGTGATGAGCTGGATGCGCCAGCGTTTGTAGTCGGCATACAGCTCGCGGGTAATCTGCTTTTCAATCTGGCCAGACTCTGCCAGTAAGGCGGCGGTGCGGCCACCCAGCAGGTTGTCTGCGCCCAACAGCAGCATCAACCGCTGGTAGTGCTGCGGGTTATCTGCCATCTCAACCAGGTCAAACCGCTCATACACGCGGCGGGTGTGGCCTACGGCGTAAAGGCGAATCTCCAGCATGTTGGAGACCAGCAGGAACTTGCAATTGGGTGTGTCCATGGCGTATTCCCACGCCTGCTGCACGGGGGACTTGTAGCGCCCGGGCATGGTCACGTCCAGATTGGGGGTGTCAGCGCCTTTGAGCTCGACGGGTGCGATGACCTGGTCGCCATTTGGACCAAAATGACCCAAAACGACATCGGCACGGCCTTTGCCCACAAAGTTTTCGTCACCCATGGTGAAGTGGGTCGCGCTGCCAAAAGCGGTGTATCCCAACAGCTCCACAAAGAACTTTTGCGTGAACGAGCCACGAATCTGCTGCTCAGACCGCCCCCGAATCGCCCCGCTGCGGATGGTGTCCGCCCAATCCGAGAGCAACTGTTGGTGCGCAGGCGGCGTCGCCACAGTTGTCAGAGATCGTGCAATCAAGCGCGCATTGAACAGGGCTTGATGGTCGAGCGGTTGTTGGGCCATGAGACGGATTTTTGTTACTTATTTGATAGCAGATTAGGCAATAAATACGCCGGCTAGAGCCATATTTGATGCCTAAAATATCAAATTACTTAAATCTGATCCGCCGTCACACCCACGCCCTGGCTGTAGCCGCCATCGACGTACATGATCTCAGACGTGATGCCGCTGGACAAATCACTCAGCAAGAAGGCGGCGGCGTTGCCGACTTCGTCGATGGTCACGTTGCGGCGGATGGGGGATGCGCCTGCGACGGTACCCAGCAGCTTGCCAAAGTCTTTGATGCCGCTGGCAGCCAATGTTTTGATCGGGCCGGCGCTGATGCCGTTGGCACGCATGCCCCGTCCA
>JAYWCQ010000324.1:0-15223 GCA_043780435.1 Polaromonas sp. | reverse complement strand
GCCCATCTCGCAGCGCGTCAAAGACAGCGGGGCGGACGTGCTCATCACCGTGGACAACGGCATCGCCAGTTTTGAGGGCGTCGCCACCGCCAAAGCGCTCGGCTTACAGGTTTTGGTGACCGACCACCACCTGCCCGCCTTGGTCGATGGCGCGATCAAGCTGCCGGATGCCGACGTCATCGTCAACCCGAACCAGCCCGGCTGTGAGTTTGAGAGCAAGTCCATCGCCGGTGTCGGCGTGATGTTTTACGTGCTGCTGGCGCTGCGGGCGGAGTTGCGCACGCGTGGGGCTTTTGATGCGACTACTGCTAATTCCGTTCACCCTGAGCCTGTTGAAGGGCAGGCTTCGACAAGCTCTGCCCGAACGGGTCCTCGACTGGATGCGCTGCTGCCGCTGGTCGCTTTGGGTACGGTGGCCGATGTGGTGAAACTGGACGCGAACAACCGCCGCCTCGTCGCGCAAGGTCTTAAACGCATCAGAGCCGGCGTACTGCCTAACGGAGTAGCTAGTCTTTTCATAGCGGCAGGGCGCAAAGCGCCGGTGGCCACCAGTTTTGATTTCGGCTTTGCCATCGGCCCACGCATCAACGCCGCCGGCCGCCTGTCTGACATGACACTGGGCATCGAATGCCTGCTGACCGACGACCCCAGCCGCGCCGACGAGCTGGCTCGCACGCTGGACGGCATCAACCGCCAGCGTCGCGAGCTGGAAGGCGGCATGCGCGAGCAGGCCTTTGTCATGGCGGAATCGCTGTTTCAGGAAGACGAAGACCCGCCGCCCGCCATCTGCGTGTTTGACCCCGAGTTCCACGAAGGCGTGGTCGGCATCGTCGCCTCGCGCCTCAAAGACAAGCTGCACCGTCCGAGTTTTGTCTTCGCCGCCAGTGGTGCGGCCGGTAAATCGCACGAATTAAAAGGCTCCGGCCGCTCCATCCCCGGTTTTCACCTGCGTGATGCGCTCGATCTGGTCGCCAAACGGCACCCCGGCGTGCTCTTGCGCTTCGGCGGCCATGCCATGGCGGCGGGTTGCACGATTTTGGAAGAGCGGTTGGACGAGTTTGAAGCCGCGCTCAGCCAGGTCGCCGCCGAGTGGCTGGACGACGAATCCCTCACTCGAACGATTGCCACCGATGGCCCTGTTGACCCCAACTACCTGCGGGTCGATCTGATCGACATGCTGGACCGCGAGGTCTGGGGTCAGGGCTTTGCCGCGCCCACCTTCAGCGAAGAGGTCGAGGTGCTGTCGCAGCGCATCGTCGGGCAAAACCACCTGTCGCTGAAGCTCAAACACCAAGGCCAGCCGATGGATGGCATGTGGTTTGGCCACACCGAGCAGCTGCCGCCACGGGTGAAGCTGGCGTTTCGGCTGGATGCAGCGGAGTGGAATGGGCGGCGAACGATCAAATTTTTGATCGAGGGCGTGGAAGGCGTTTAGTCCTATCACATCTTCAATGTGATTTCATGGTTGATGTAAATTGATTGGTTTGCTTACATCGACGTGAAGTTATGCAAAGATGGGCAAAGCCTTGTGAAGTATGCCAAATGCCGTTCTTTCGTCTCTAAAATGACCTTAACAGTAGCTATCAGCCTTACAAGCTGCGCTGTTGTTTTTTTCATTTCTAAAAGGAATTTCATGAAACTCTCGCCTACATTTTCAAAATTGGCTCTCAAAAGCCTAGCCGTTGGCGCTTTGGCTATTGCAGCCATGGCCAGCGCGCAAGCACAAACATCCACTGCTGCTGGCTTGTCGGGCGTTTACGTCGGCGGCAGCGTTGGCAGTACCGCCATCACCGATTTGAGCTCCAAAGTCGGCTTCGGCGGCTATGTGGGTATCAAACTCAATGAAAACTTCGCTATTGAAGGCGGGGCACAAAGCTTGGGTAAATTCAACGTAGCGGGCACAGATGTCAAAGCCACGGCTTATAACGTCTCCGTCTTGGCCGGTGTGCCAGTTGACCCGAAAATCTCCGTCTATGGCCGCTTGGGCTATGGCACTTTGACAGCCACTGCAAACGGCGGCTCAGCTGACACCAATTCCGCCCTATACGGCGTGGGCGCTCGCTACCAGTTGAACCAAAACTTGGCCGTTCGTGCTGAATACACCCGTTTGGCATCAGACACGGGCACCTTTGGCGTGGGCTTGCAATACGGTTTTTAACTTGATGCCTGAAAAACGCTTTCATAGCGTTTAAACCTTAAAAGCCTGGTAAAACATCGTTTTACGAGGCTTTTTTGTCTCTAGCCGGCATATTTATTGCCTAAAGTGCTATGAAAAGCATAGTTATTCTGAAAAGTCTAGAATACTAGAGTGACTACCTACTTAAATGCTGATTTACATTGCCATTCCGTCGTCTCTGACGGCACTTTGACACCTGAAGCGCTGGCTGCGCGGGCTAAGGCCAACGGGGTGGAGTTGTGGGCTCTTACTGACCATGACGAAATTGGCGGGCAGATGCGGGCTGCGGCTGCGGCTGCGGCAAATGGCATGGCGTATCTGACGGGAACAGAAATTTCAGTCACGTTTGCCAATGAAACCGTGCATATCGTCGGCCTCGGTTTCGACGCAACCAACCCGTTGATTGTCAATGGTCTGGCCAAAACCCGTGGCGGGCGCGGTGAGCGGGCGATGGAAATGTCGGACGGGCTGGCCAAAGTCGGCATCAAAGGCGCTTATGACGGCGCTTTGACCTTTGTCAGCAATCCTGAATTGATCTCCCGCACCCATTTCGCCCGATTTTTGGTCGAAAGTGGCGTTTGTAAAGACACTTACGAGGTGTTTCGCAAGTATTTGACCGAAGGCAAACCCGGCTACGTGCCGCACCGCTGGGCGAGTTTGGGCGACGCTGTGGGCTGGATCACGCAAAGCGGCGGCGTGGCGGTGATCGCCCATCCGGGGCGCTACAAATTCACGGCGAATGAAGAGTTTGCCTTGTTCAGCGAGTTCAAAACCCACGGTGGGCAGGGCGTTGAAGTCGTGACGGGTAGCCACACCACGGCGGAATACGTGGAATACGCGGCGGTGGCGAAAGAGTTTGGCATGGCAGCGTCGCGCGGGAGTGATTTCCACAGCCCCGACGAGAGTCGCATCGATTTGGGTACGCTGCCCATGTTGCCGGGTGATTTGATGCCGGTGTGGGAGCTTGTTAAAGACAAAATTCAACCTACATTGCAGAGTTCAGCGCAGGAAAAAGCGCTGTGATGAGCACGGCCGGCCGCTTGGCCAAGCCGGGCATGGCGCTGGAGGGCATCGCTTGGTCGGTGGTGGCGGTGGCTTGTTTCGCGGTGTCAGACACGATAGCTAAATTTGTGACCAACAGTGTTTCTGTGCTGGTGGCGCTGTGGTTTCGCTACGCGATTCAAACCTGTGTGATGTCAGCGCTGATGTTGCCCGTGCGCGGCAAAGCAGCGTTTAAAACCGCCCATCCTAAATTTCAAATTCTGCGCGGCTTGCTGCTGGTGGTGACGACGCTGTTGGCATTTTTAAGCTTGCGCTTCATGCCTGTGGGTGAATTCACGGCGATTGTGTTGATCACGCCGCTGGTCATCACGCTGCTGGCGGGCAAGTTGCTGGGTGAAACCGTGTCGCCCCTGCGCTGGGTGCTGGTGGCGGGTGGTTTTGTGGGGGCCATGGTCATCATCCGGCCGGGGCACGAGGCATTCCACTGGGCGTCGCTGCTGCCGTTGGCTTTGGTGGGAACGAATGCTTGGTTTCAGGTGCTGACCAGCAAATTGGCTAAAACCGAAGACCCGATGACCATGCAGCTCTACACCGGCTGGACGGGCGCGGTGGTGGCGACATTGGCGTTGCCGTTTGTATGGACATCGTTGCCATCTTGGCCGCTGCTTGTCATGTTGGTGGTGATGGCTTGCTTGGTGACTGCTGGTCATTTCATGCTGACTTTGGCTTACCAGCGTGCGCCTGCGGTGACGTTGACGCCGTATTTTTACCTGCAAATTTGCTTTGCGATGCTGGGAGGCTGGGTCGTGTTTGCGCATGTGCCAGATGCATGGGTGGTTGCCGGCATGGCGCTGATTGGGGTTTGTGGTGTGGCGGGTGGCTGGTTGACGGTTTATGAAGGTAAGAAAAATCAAGCTAAAAACCAAGTCGCAAACCAACTCAATATTGAGCCTATTGAGTAAACGTAAAAGTTTCGTTGAAAATACCTCATGGCACAATTTTTTGAAGTTCACCCCGACAACCCGCAGCCGCGTTTGCTGAAGCAAGCGGTGGCGCTGCTCGCCAAAGGCGGCATCTTGGCTGTGCCGACCGATTCCAGCTACGCCTTGGTGTGCCATTTGGATGACAAAGCCGCTGCCGACAAGCTGCGCCAAATCCGCCAAGTGGATGACAAACACCATTTGACGCTGCTGTGCCGTGATTTGTCTGAACTGGCCAGCTTCGCGCGGGTCGACAACAAGCAGTTTCGCCTGCTCAAAACGGCCACACCCGGCCCCTACACCTTTATCTTGGAAGCCAGCAAAGAAGTACCACGCCGCCTGAGCCACCCCTCGCGCAAAACCATTGGCCTGCGTGTGCCGCAACATGCGGTGCTGAGTGAGTTGTTAGCGCTGCATGGCTCGGCTTTGTTGGCGACAACGCTGATTGCACCGGGTGAAACCGACTCGATCAACGACGCGCATGAGATTCGAGACCGTTTTGAGCACCAGCTCGCCGCCATCATCGACGCTGGCGCATGCGCGTCTGAGCCAACCACGGTGGTTGATTTGACGCCTATGGATGGCGGTGATGAGCCGATTGTGCTGCGGCAGGGCTTGGGCAGTTTGGCGAAGCTGGGGCTGTAACTTTTCCCGTTCGCCCTGATCCTTCGATACCTCAGGACTGGATACGCAGGGCGTATCGAAGGGGCAGCTCACTCGTGGACGCTTCGATGCCTCAGCGCGAACGGCTTAAATGTCACATCGGTAATCTGACACAATCGGGGCATGGATTCCACAAACATCATTCAAAACATACTGATTTACGCGCTGCCGGTGCTGCTGGCGATCACCGTCCACGAAGCCGCGCATGGCTACGCCGCACGGCATTATGGCGACAACACGGCTTATGCGCTGGGACGCATCACCTTAAATCCGCTGAAACACATCGACCCGATTGGTACGATTTTGATGCCGCTGGTGTTGATTTTTTCAGGCAGCCCCTTCCTCTTTGGCTACGCCAAGCCGGTACCGGTGCAGTTTGGGAATTTGAACAACCCGAAGCGCGATATGGTGTGGGTGGCTTTGGCCGGCCCAGCGTCAAACTTGGTCATGGCGTTGATCTGGGGCATTATTTTTTACTTGCTGAAAGGTTCTGGCGTGGATGAACCCTTTTTCAACAAAATGGCGCAGGGTGGCATTTTGGTGAATGCGGTGATGTTTGCTTTCAACCTGTTCCCCCTGCCGCCGCTGGATGGCGGACGCATTTTGGTCGGGCTGTTGCCTTACAAATACGCCGAGTTGGTCTCCCGAGTGGAGCCGTGGGGCTTCTTCATTGTGTTGGGTTTGGTGGTCGCGGGTGTGATCAATACCATTTGGATGATACCGATGATGAATGTGACCTACGGTTTGCTCGAGTTGGTGTTGTCGCCGTTGGCGATGTTGATGAAGTAATTGTTTAAGTGATGAATGGCAAAATGAGTAAGCAAATTTCCCGGGCAATATCACGTGTGTTGACGGGTATCACCACCTCCGGCACGCCGCATTTAGGCAACTATGTCGGTTCGATACGTCCCTCGGTTCGCGCCTCGCTATCCAATGATGTGCAAAGCTTTTACTTTTTGGCAGACTACCACGCACTGATCAAAATTGGCGAGCCTGCGCGGGTGCAACGCTCTACGCTGGAGATTGCTGCTTCATGGTTGGCTGCGGGTGTGGATCCTGAACGCGTCACGTTTTACCGCCAATCGGATATCCCAGAAATTCCTGAGTTGACATGGTTGCTGACCTGCGTGACAGGTAAAGGCATGCTGAACCGCGCCCACGCCTACAAAGCCTCGGTTGATAAAAACAATGCGGCGGGCAATGACCCAGATGCGGACGTGACGGCTGGCCTGTTCATGTACCCCGTGTTGATGGCGGCGGATATTTTGCTGTTCAACGCGCATAAAGTGCCGGTGGGGCGCGACCAAATCCAGCACATTGAAATGGCGCGTGACATTGCGCAAAGTTTTAACTACCGCTATAAAAATAACGGCAAAGACCATTTCACACTGCCAGAAGCCGAAATTGAAGTCTCGGTCGCCACTTTACCCGGCTTGGATGGCCGCAAAATGAGCAAGAGCTACGACAACACGATTCCGTTGTTTGCGAGTAGCGCCGAGTTGAAAAAACTCATTGCCGGCATCGTGACAGATTCGCGCCTGCCTGGTGAGCCCAAAGACATCGAAGGCTCAGCGCTGTACCAAATCTACCAAGCTTTTGCCAGTGCAGAAGAAGCGCAGACCATGCAAGCCGCCTACAAAAACGGCATTGGCTGGGGCGATGCCAAGCGGATGTTGTTTGAACGCATTGACTCTGAGGTTGCACCCATGCGTGACAAGTACGAATCGCTGATGAATAATCCCGCACAAATTGAGGCTATTTTGCTCAAGGGCGCAGACAAAGCGCGGCAAATCGCTACGCCATTCATGCAGTCCTTGCGTCAAGCGGTTGGGTTACGAGGGTTGGGAGGATTGCAAGTTGTCGCCAAGTCTGACAAGAAATCTGTCAAAGCTGAGTCGGCCAGTTTCAAGCAGTACCGCGAGGCGGATGGCAAATTTTACTTCAAGTTGGTGGATGCTCAGGCCAAGGTGTTGCTGCAAAGCACTGGGTTTGAATCGCCCAAGGAAGCGGGGCAAGTCATTTTGCACATCAAAACGAAGGGCGTCAGTGGGTTGAGTACATGGTCTTCACATTTAAATCCATCTTCGGCAGAAGAACTGAGCCTTATCAATGACGCTTTAAGACAAATGGTGTAAAGTAATTTCTTGTCGCAAAACCATGGAAATTGCGATAAAACGTGACTTATGTCACCTAAAAGTTCTCTTTTGCTTAACGATGACTGACTTTAGAAAAGGCTGTTGTATTGTTGAGTGAAATTAAAATAAGATAATTTGCGAGAAACCTTAAGCGAGGACACCATGACCATTTATGTCATTGACGACCACCCCCTGATGCGTGAAGCTGTGGGCATGTTGCTGCGTCGGCTGCGTCCCAGCATGGCAGTGATAGAGCTTGAGCGCTTAGGTTTGCTCAACGCGGCTATTGTTGAACATGGCGAGCCAAGCATGTTTTCGCTGGACCTCAAGTTGCCAGACACCACGGGTGTGTCCGGTGTTCGCCAGCTGAAAAACATGTACCCTTTGATCCCTTTAGCCGTCTTGTCGGCGTCGCCGTCTGGCGACTGGGAAGCCCATTGTTTGGAGGCGGGCGCTGATATTTACATTGAAAAGTCAGCGGGTGCCGTTGAAATTGGCGCTGCCCTCAAGGGGTTGATGTTGGCGGAAGACAGTTTTGAAGAACCCCAAGCGCCTGGTCAAAAACTCTCTAAACGGCAAAACCAATTGCTGCTGCTTTTGAACAAAGGCTTGAGCAACAAAGACATTGCTGAAGATTTGGGCATCAATGAGCACACGGTCAAAGTGCATTTGTGGCGTTTGTTCCGTCGCATCGATGTGAAAAGCCGGACGCAGGCGATTTTTTACGCCCGTCAGCAGGGTTTGTTGCCGCCTTGAGTTTTAGAGCGGCGCGACTGTAGGAACTTCGACGCGGAAGACGCTGCCGCGTCCCAGTTTCGACTGCATCGAAAAATTACAGCCTAGTGGTTCGCACAAACGCGTGACGATGGACAGCCCCAAGCCGAAACCATCGCTCGTGCCTAAATGCGAGGGAGATTTGTAAAACTCCCCGAAAACAGCCGTGTGTTCATCTGCAGCAATGCCTACCCCGGTATCCCAGACTTCAAATCGAACACCTTTTTGTGTCTGGCGGCAGGCCAACAAAACCCCGCCCTGGTTGGTAAACTTGATCGCATTCATCAACAAATTGCCCAAGATCCGTTTCAGTAATTGCTGGTCGGTGTAAATTTTGACATTGCAGCTGCGCATCCGTAACTCCAGCCGTTTGATACTGGACGCTGGCTTGTACTGAAGTTCCAGTTCCCGCATGAGCGTCATCACATCAAGGATGCTGTTGCTGATCTTGAGCTGCCCAGCGTCGAGTCGCGATAAGTCAAACAAGCTGTCAAACATCGCAATCACTGATTTTGTAGCAATCTCGATTTTTTCTGTCAGCACGCCAGCCATGTCTGGTTCTGCCCGCAACATACTGGTATAGACGTCCAGTGCCAAAACCGGTTGCCGGATGTCGTGCGCTGCGCTGGCGAGAAAGCGGTTTTTGGTTTCAACGGCTTGGTTGGCGCGAAAGGTTTGTGCTTGCAAGGAGATGATTAAATCTTGGTTGCCTTTTCGCAGTATTAAACCCTGAAGATGCGTTTTGTTTAGCCGAATGCCAATCAGAAACAGCAGCCTCCAAAAAACAAGTTGTAAAGGAAAAATCATGTAAATCATAGATTCTTTAGCGGCAAGAGTATTTGTAAAATAAACCCAACTCATACTTATTAGCAAAGTAAACATCATTGTGTTGATGAATACCTTCATCGTTTTGTAATGCGTCGCATAGCCAGTCGCACTAAATACGCCAATACTCGCTAAGACGACAAAGCAAACTAATTGGTTGAAAAGCGGCGTCTTTCCGAAAAAAAGAAAAACCAAAGTACACCATAAAAATGCCGTTGCTGGCCAAGTCCAATAATTTTTTCTCTTAAATTGAATTTGATCTGATGTGCTGGATTCGCTTAAATACTTTGTGTAGTTCACAGCCAATAGCCATCTGTAAATAGCTAAACACACAGAAGCTATCACCCAAACTATCAGACCAAACGTATCTACATGCCCATAAAGAATTGCGAACACAATTGGTATGACAAACAATGCAATTATTTGCGTTTGCTGTTGCGTAGGCATAAAGGCGCGAATGCTCTCGCCTTCTATCCAGTCTTCGTGTTCTTGAGTACCAAGCCCGAATTGCGGAGCTATCGGTTGGCTTGATGATGTTGAGCTATATGGGGTCATATATTGGCAGTCTAGCAAGGATTAACGGACACTATTAAACCCGAATAAGTTTGCATACTTTAGTTAACATAATTTGCTTTAATCAACGCCGCTTGAATACGACACAACTAAAGAGTGTAAGCAAGTGTTTGCTTGCATGTTAAGGCGTATTAGTCGGTTTGTGAAACAGCTGTGAAAGTATTGCAAAATACTTTAAATAGTGTGAGGATGAATTTCAAAATTTCATTCACTACACCTTTTATGCAAATGTCGACTTTAAAACAAGCTAGCGCACAAATAAATCCTTATATTTCAGATTCAAAAAAGATTAATCAAGCTAAACAATCGTCAAATACTATAACGGTGATACTGCCGTTTATTTTTGCTGTCGTATTGTTGGCATGCACCCCAATATCTTGGAAGCCAAGCCCGCTATCAATCTGGCTGGGGGCATTGTTTTTTACGCTAAGTTCCATCGGCTTAGGCATAGGCTTTCACCGGCATTACACCCACCATGCCTTCAAAACATCTAAAGCCGGGAAAATGCTTCTCGGAGTGATGGGCACTTGGTCTATGCAAGGCTCTATCATCAGCTGGGTGGCTGACCACAGACGCCATCACCGATTTGCAGATCAGCAGTATGACCCACATTCGCCCTGGGCGAACGACGAAGGATTAATCAACAACCGCGTCGTCGGCTGGTGGCATGCCCATATGGGGTGGAAATTTACATGCGCTGTGTCTGATGAAAGCAGGTATGTACCCGATCTCATGAAAGACCCCATTGCTGTGTTTTTGACACGATATTATTGGCCCGTTGCTATTAGCGGCTTTCTGCTGCCGGGCGCGTTGGGTTGGTTATACGGTGGTTGGCAAGAAAGCGCCACCTGTTTGCTGTGGGCCGGCTGCTTGAGAGCGGTTGTGATGCAACAGTTTGAAGGCATGGCCAATTCGTTGACCCATTTGTTTGGGTCTAAAGTTGAAGGCAGTAAAAACGAAAGCCGTGATAATTTGCTCATGGCCTTTGTGTTGCTGGGCGAGGGTCTGCACAGCTATCACCATCAAAATGCGACCGTTGCGGTGAATCAACCTTCCAAATTTGATGTTTTTGGTCACATGATCACGCTTTGCGAGAGCCTTGGGTTGGTCTGGGATCTCAGAAAAGCCAAACCTGCACCCGTAGAGACGACGGTGCTGCCAGATCAGACCAGTTTGCCGGGTGCTGCTACAATTTAGTCACTGCAAACGCAGGAGAAGTGGCAGAGTGGCCGAATGTACCTGACTCGAAATCAGGCGTACCGCAAGGTACCGTGGGTTCGAATCCCACCTTCTCCTCCATAACGAAATCAAGGTAGCGCTCAAAGATGCAATGGATTGATACGCACTGCCATCTTGATGCGCCAGAATTCAGTGCTTTTTCGCCCTTAAATTCCTCTTTAGCCGTTGAATTACGTGCCTATGCTGCTATTAAAAATGTAGTAAATTGCGTTTACCCGGCGGTTCATCCCTCTAACTTCCAAGCCGTTCGCGAGCTGGCCCATGCGCATGGCGACAGCTACGCTTTGGGGATTCACCCCTTGTATGTGAAAGACGCGACACAGGATGATTTGGCCTTGCTAGACGCAGAGCTGGCAGAGCGCTTGGCTGACCCCAGGCTGGTTGCGGTTGGTGAAATTGGGCTTGATTTTTTTGTGCCCGAACTCAATGTGAGCCCGCTGCGGGAGAAGCAAATCCATTTTTACCGCGAGCAGCTGAAATTGGCGAAAAAGTACGACTTGCCCGTCGTCGTGCATGTGCGTAAATCGGCCGATCTGCTGCTCAAAGGGCTGCGCGACTTGGGCGTAAAGGTGGTGGCGGGGCAGCACAGCTGGCGCGGCATCATCCATGCTTTCAATGGCAGCGACCAGCAGGCGGCGGCGTTCCTGCAGCTGGGTTTCAAGCTTGGTTTTGGCGGCGCGATGACGTTTGAGCGGGCATTGCAACTCAGGCATCTGGCCACGACATTGCCTTTGGATGCCATCGTTTTAGAAACCGATGCCCCCGATATGCCACCACATTGGCTGTATAAAACATCAGCCCAAAGAGAAGCTGGCGAACCGCAAGGCCGCAACGAACCAGCGCAGCTACCGCGCATTGCGCAGGTGCTGGCAGACTTGCGTGGTATCAACTTAGAAGTCTTGTCGCAGGCCGTCTGGGCGAATTCTCTAGCCGCGTTGCCTAAAATGAAAGCATTACTACAAAAGCCTGGTTTGCTATCAATTAAATAGCGGTTTTAATGGGTTAAAAATGGTTCTAGCCGGCGTATTTATTGCCTAATATGTTATTAAAAATATAGCAAAAAACAACACTATGAAAAAGAGCTCAAAAACAACAGAATTGCCCGAAGTTAATTTTAGCGATTACGGCGATGTCCGCTGCTTACATCTAGGCACCGAATGGATTCAGGGCAGCATGCTGATTGACTCACCCTTTGAGATTGAACTCGAATACGTGCAGCGCATGATGGCGTGGCTGCTGTTTGTCGATGCCGCCAGTGTGCCCAAGCGCCGTGCCATGCAGCTGGGGCTGGGCGCGGCGACCTGCACCAAGTTTTGCTTCAAAAAACTGCGTATGCAGACCACGGCCATCGAAATCAACCCGCAAGTGATCATCGCCTGCCGGCTGTGGTTCAAGCTGCCGCCAGACGATGCCAAATTAGAGGTGGTTTTGGCCGATGCGGCACTGGAAATTCAAAAACCGCAGTGGCAGGGACACATTGATGCCCTGCAGGTTGATTTGTACGACCACGAAGCGGCAGCGCCCGTGCTGGACAGTGCCGAGTTTTACGCCGATTGCAGGCGTTTGCTCACCGATGACGGGGTGATGATGGTGAATTTGTTTGGTCGTTCGTCCAGCTATCAAAGCAGTGTCGACAAAATATCGGAGGCTTTTGGCGCTGGCGCTGTGTGGGCTTTCAAGCCCACGCGCGAGGGCAACACTATCGTGCTGGCGCAGCGAACCGCGACAAAACCGAAGCGTGATCAGTTGTTGGCGCGGGCAGAAGTGATTCAAACCAAATGGGGATTACCGGCGACGAAATGGTTGCGGGTGTTCAAGTCCATGCTTTGAATCTTTACCTGTTCTTTACAGATTGATATCGGTGATATTGACTTGGGTCAAAGGTGCAAATTAAAAGTAAAAGAATAGCAAAGGAAAAACAAATACCTAGTGTTAACCCTTAGATATTTATTCAATGACACCAAACTTACTCGGTGATAATCAACTTGTTTTTCACTAACGAGGCATAAATATGGCAATCAAGAGCCAAAAAGACTTTTTTTCAGGGTTGTTGTTCACGGCGGTAGGCGTTGCCTTCGCTTGGGGTGCGACGAATTACAGTGTGGGCACGGGCGCGCGCATGGGACCTGGCTACTTTCCCTTGATTTTGGGCATTTTCATGGCTATTTTGGGTGGCATCATCACGTTCAAGGCCTTGGTGGTTGAGCCGGCCGATGGCGCGGGTGACAAAATTGGCACCTGGGCTTGGAAGCCTTTGTTTTTCATCATTGCCGCCAACTTGATTTTTGGTTTGCTGTTGGGCGGTTTGCCTAGCATCGGTTTCCCAGCATTTGGTTTGATTTTTGCTATTTTTGCTTTGACCTTTATTGCGGCTATGGCTGGTGAAGAGTTCAAGTTCAAAGAAGTGTTGATTTTGGCAATTGTGTTGTGCATCATGAGTTACGCCGCCTTTATCTTGCTTTTGAAGTTGCAATTTCCAGTTTGGCCAACTTTTTTGACCAACTAAATCCACGTAGAAACAATCTAAATAACGATAACTAAAGATATTGGACAAAAAAAAATGGATTTGATTAATAACTTAGCCCTTGGTTTTGGTGTGGCTTTCACGCCGATTAACTTGATGTACGCCTTCATTGGTTGCCTCTTGGGTACCTTGATCGGCGTTTTGCCCGGCATTGGCCCTTTGGCGACCATTGCCATGCTGTTGCCAGCAACCTACGCTTTGCCACCGGTTTCCGCGCTGATCATGTTGGCCGGTATTTACTATGGCGCGCAGTACGGTGGTTCTACAACGGCTATTTTGGTGAACTTGCCGGGAGAATCGTCCTCAGTGGTGACGGTGATTGATGGGTACCAAATGGCCAGGCAGGGTCGAGCGGGGCCGGCGCTGGCCGCTGCGGGTTTGGGTTCGTTCTTTGCGGGTTGTGTCGGTACCTTGGTGCTGGCTGCGTTTGCCGTGCCTTTGACGGAAGTTGCTTTCAAATTTGGCCCTGCCGAGTACTTCTCGCTCATGATCTTGGGCTTGGTCGGCGCAGTGGTGTTGGCTTCTGGCTCCTTGCTCAAAGCAGTTGGCATGATTTTGCTGGGCTTGTTGCTTGGTTTGGTCGGTACTGACGTGAACTCTGGCGTGGCACGTTTCAGCTTTGATATCCCTGAGTTGACCGACGGCATTGGCTTCATCGTGATTGCGATGGGGGTGTTTGGCTACGGCGAGATTATTACCAATTTGGGTAAACACGAAAGCGAACGCGAGGTGTTTACTGCCGACGTGCAAGGTTTGATGCCAACCAAAAAAGACTTTGCAGATATGACGCCTGCTGTTTTGCGCGGCACTGCATTGGGTGCTATTTTGGGTATTTTGCCAGGCGGCGGTGCCGTGATGGCAGCTTTTGCTGCTTATACGGTTGAGAAAAAAATGAAGCTCAAGCCGGGTGAAATCGAGTTTGGTAAGGGTAATATTCGCGGCGTCGCAGGCCCAGAGTCAGCCAATAATGCAGCTTCGCAAACATCGTTCATTCCTTTGTTAACACTCGGTATTCCACCGAATGCGGTGATGGCTTTGATGGTCGGTGCGATGACGATTCACAACATCCAGCCTGGCCCACAGGTGATGACCAGCAACCCAGAGTTGTTCTGGGGTTTGATTGCTTCGATGTGGATTGGTAACGCCATGTTGATTGTGTTGAACCTGCCGTTGATCGGTATCTGGATCAAATTGCTCAGCGTGCCATACCGTTGGTTGTTCCCTGCCATTGTGCTGTTCTGCGCGATCGGTGTGTACTCGACCAACAACAACACGTTTGACATTTGGTTGGTGGGTTTGTTTGGCTTTATTGGCTATTTGTTCATCAAACTGGGCATGGAGCCTGCACCGTTGCTGCTCGGTTTTATCCTTGGCCCCATGATGGAAGAAAACTTGCGCCGCGCCCTGCTCTTGTCACGCGGTGACTGGAGCGTGTTTGTGACGCGCGGTTTGTCCGCCAGTTTGTTGGCCGTCGCGGTGCTGCTTTTGGTGGTGGTATTGTTACCTTCGGTCAGTAAGAAGCGTGATGAAGCGTTTGTCGAAGAATAAATAGCTTAATTTTGCTTCTGTGACTTTAAAAATGGCGCCTTTGGGTGCCGTTTTTGTTTAATACAGCACAATAGTTGCATAGATTCACTACATGCGAACATATTTACATATCCAACAGCACCCTTCGCGCGTTGCCCTGCACAACGAAATCCACGCCCGACCGCCTGAGGCGATGACGGCGCCTGTAGCCATCTCGCATGTGGTGATGGTGTGTGATCTAGAGCAACGCCAAGCCAGCCGAGAACATGTGGCAGCCCTGTTGCGCGACCACCATTTACCCCCACCAGACGATACTTCTACCCATATCCGCATGGATTTAGGCGGTTTTAGGCTGCGCTGGGAGTTGCATACGGAGTTTGTCACCTACACCTTCACGCGGGCGATGGAGGGCGACACGCTGGATGAGCGAGAGCCGCAAACAGCCATTGATGCTGTGCCCCAAGATTGGCTGGAAAAATTGCCGGGTGAGGCGCTGACCAGCATGCATGTGTGGGCGCTACCCAATGGCAAGTTCGTAAGCAATGTGTTTGGCGGCAGCGCCGTCGCTACGGTCATCAAACACGTTTTGAATGAGGAAACCTTGGTCGGGTCGGCCGTGGCCGATGGCGCGGCTGAAGTACATACCGATTTTGCCATCCATGCCGACGGTTTTTCACGCATGCTCTTGTTGGTGGGTAACATGACACAGCGCCGTTTAGGGCGTTTGGTGCAGCGTTTGCTTGAAATTGAAACCTACCGCATGGCGGCTTTGCTGGGCTTGCCCGCTGCGCGAGACGCGGGTCAA
>JAYWCQ010000323.1:0-4037 GCA_043780435.1 Polaromonas sp. | reverse complement strand
AATACAACGCCTCCCTCTGCCGCACGACTGAGAACGCCTGCATTCAACAAGGCCACCACGTCCCCGTGCACAGCCTTCACATCACGCCCGACACGTCTGCCCGCCTCGCGGATAGAACATGGCACCCGCCCCGCACATGGCCTTGAGCAACTCCCATCGTTTGGTCGTCAGCACCTGCCACAGCAACTCAGGCGTCGCAAAGCCAATGCGAGCCTCACGCTCGGCGCGGCCGGATTTCATGGCTCTGGCTGCGTCCGCAAGCGTGTCCTCCAAGGAACGAGCCTCAAGAATGACTGTGTTCATGATTCCACCTCGTCATGTCAGCATTGAAGTCGAGCATCAACTGTTCCGGCGTTGAGAAGGCATAGTCAAGCTTCAACAAATCGCACTTCACCGGCGAAGCAGAACGTGGGGTCAAGCCGCGACGCGTTTGCGCGTTGTCCTACGCAACCCGCAACTCCGACAAAAGCTCCGGGTGCCGATCCAGCAACTTCAACAGTAAAACAGTTGATTTATGCGGCTGCGTTTTGCCCCGCTCGTACTCTGAAAAAGCACTGGCACCGCCGCCAAACAATTGACCGGCTTCTGCCTGACGCAGACCCAACTTCTTGCGAGTCGCGCGCAGCGCGCTGGCGCGTTGCTGGTTGAACGTGTCGCGCAAGGCCTCCAGCGCAGCCCCGTAACGCTGACCCTCGCCATCGTCAAATTGGCAGTCCGCACAAGCTGGGCAGTGCCACCCCGACACGGCGGGAACGGTGGTACTCAGCGCCCCCAGCGTAATGGTCAAATCCTTCTTGCCATGGGCCAGTAAAGTGCCGTCATCGCATTGCAAACAAAACCGTTTTGTGGGCATGTCATCGCTCCTTAAATTGAATCACCACCGCCCCGACCTAGATCGTCACCTTGACGTAGGCAATTTTTCCATTCGGACAAGGGGCGTGGTACACGTCTTGCCAAACGTGATGGTCGGTGTGCGTGGTCATGCTCTTGAACAACATGCTTCGCTGCAAGGCCAGAACCACCTGTAGCCCCTGCGCTTGCGTCAGCGCCATGTCGTCCATACCCATCAAGGCAGTGCGCGTAAAAGCATCCACACCGCGCTTGGTAACGATGCTCTGCACTTGAGCCAAGTCGTAATGGGCTACCCGTTTTTCCATTGTCTGTATTTTATGGATTCCATCAATTTAGGTCAAGTTGAATTTTTGAAGGTATGGCCAAGTACGAAGTATTGAAAGGCGGAAAACGAGGGGTGGAATGTCGCAATACAAGACCCGACCCTTGTCCCTTCACGACCCTTGTCCCTTCAGCATGCACGTCCCACCAACCACATAAGCGAGACGGTATTTGAACGGATGCTCAGAAGGCGGGACAGGTTCCGGGACGCGCCACACGGCCACATCTGCGAATGCGTCAGGACAATTTACGTGCCTCAGTCGAGTTGACTGAGAGGGAGTTTTGAACATGACCCCTAAGCCCAATGTTGACGAATACCTTATTCATGATTCACCTCTCGCATGTAGAGAGAAGAGAAGCGATTGCCGAAATAAGGATAGTTGCAGCTGTCCATAGTGCTGCACGTTTATTTAAATCACCTGATCTCTTTAAAGCGATCATATTGCCAGCAACCCATCCCATGATATTTTTGTTAATGTCACCACGAATTTCAAGCTCCCAAGCTGGGGAAGCAGTTACTGTGCTTGCGACATACCAGTAATAGGCAGATACCACACCAGAGAGAAAACCGGCGATTGATAAGGCAACGTTTAAAATTTTCATTTTCGTATTTATTGGCTATAATTTTCTCTAACTGCATCAACAATAATACAAATCTCATCGGAGGATTTTCTACCCAAAATAGAAAGTTGGCATTGACCTATTTTTCCTAAAATTGTTACAGGACAATAAACTTGCTGACATGCAAAGTTTGATAAAAGTAATTTACGGGAATCTCTATCTGCATTCTTAGTAATAATTGCAACTTTATTTCCAAAACTCTCTCTGGTTGGGATATCACTTATGCGTTCTATTTTCCCAAATAAAGTGTAATAGCCAGTCAAGGCAACTTTGCTTGATTCATGCATTCCTTTAGCATCAAGCTTAAAATCTTGAACAGCCATGTGTCTGTAGCCCATCTTTTTATCCCGTTCTAAGGCTTTATTTCTTTCCTCAATAGCGGCCATTCTTATTGTATTATTTTCTGCCATTTGTTTTTCGAAGCGCTCAGTTGCTACAGCTTGTTTCCGCTCTTTTTCTTGTTCTTTTTCTGCACGCTCTTTGAGCATCTCTGCTTTTTCCACCTCTATCTTATTACGTTCTTCTTTAGTAAGATAATTTTTATCTATTATCTTATTAAGTTCGTCTTTGAAAATATAGTCTCCATCCAAGCCGATTGTTTTTTCAATGGCGCTGCAACCACATAATGCAATAACAGTATAAATACTCAAGGCGAACCGAATTCGAATTTTTATCATTACTTTCCCCCTTCTTGTTTAATTAATATAATGCCTAAGGAATAGCGTTTATCTGCCACGAGGTCACGTCTGTTGAAACCAAGAACACCTCCTGCAACCGATAAACTTTGTTGGACTAAACCGCTTGCGAGACGGCTGCGACGTGGGGATTGAAATCTTCTCCCCCGTCAACTTATTCAAATTATGGCCGAGATTGCGTTTACCCTACGCGGGAATGGTGGTGATTAAGCCACCCACTTCCGCGCGTTATGCCACAGCTGCATCCAAGGGCTGAGTACTGAGGAACTTCCGCTGGTCCAGCTCATCTGGATGTTGCGGAACACGCGCTCGGCGTGCGGCATCATGGCTGTGAAACGACCGTCTGCCGTGGTCACTGCCGTCAGGCCGCCAGGGCTGCCGTTGGGGTTGGCGGGGTAGCTTTGGGCGGGCTGGCCCAGGTTATCGACGTAGCGCATGGCGGCTATGGCCTGGCCTGCGTCGCCGCGCCCGCCCAATTGCTTGTCGAAGTTGGCAAAGCCTTCGCCGTGCGCCACGGCTATTGGCAGGCGCGTGCCGGCCATTCCCTTGAAGAACAGGCTTGGTGATTCCAGCACTTCGACCTGGCTGAAGCGGGCTTCAAAACGCTCGCTCCGGTTGGTGGTAAAGCGTGGCCAGGCCTCGGCACCGGGGATGATCTGCGCGAGTTCTGCAAACATCTGGCAGCCGTTGCATACGCCTAGGCCAAAGGTGTCCTGCTGTGCAAAGAACGCCTTGAACTGCTCGGCCAGCACAGGGTTGAAGGTAATGGAGCGGGCCCAGCCAATGCCGGCGCCCAGTGTGTCGCCGTAGCTGAAGCCACCGCAGGCCACGACGCCCTTGAAGTCGGCCAGTTGCGCACGCCCGGTCTGCAGGTCGGTCATGTGCACGTCGCAGGCCTCGAAACCCGCTTGCGTGAAGGCGTAGGCCATCTCGACATGCGAATTGACGCCCTGCTCGCGCAGGATGGCTACTTTGGGGCGGGACAGGTTTAACGCAGGAGCTGCCAGGGCTTTGGATGGCTCAAATGTAAGGTGCGCATGCAGGCCCGGATTCAGCAAATCGCCCACCGCTGCGTGCTCGGCATCTGCACCTACCGGGTTGTCGCGCTGCTGGCAAATCCTCCAGCTGACCGAGTCCCAGACCTGGTGCAGATCCTGCAACCCTGCCTTAAACACCGCTTTGGTATCGCGCCAGATATGGACTTGACCCTTGCCGACTTCGAGTGCGGCGTGCTGCGGCCGGGTTTTGCCGATGAAGTGGCTGAACTTTGACAGGTTGTGGTCGCGCAGGGTTTGCATGACCTCGTTACGCACCTCCGTGCGCACCTGGATGACGGCGCCGAGCTCTTCATTGAACAATGCCTTGAGCGTGAGTTCGTCCCGGCGCGCACTGACCTGCGTCGCCCAGTTTTTGCTGTCACCAGTGTCCATGCGACTGTCGCTGATGCCGTCGCCTTCAACCAGCAGCATGTCGATGTTGAGTGACACGCCGACGTTGCCGGCAAAGGCCATTTCGCAAGCCGTTGCAAACAGGCCGCCGTCGCTGCGG
>JAYWCQ010000322.1:0-2591 GCA_043780435.1 Polaromonas sp. | reverse complement strand
TAAAAATAATAGCACTTGTGAAACAACAGATGCTGCACCGCCCTGCATAGGTTCGGACTGCATCGATTGCGGCTCTTTGTGCATGTGCATCAAACAAATACCACAGCTGGGGTGTTGAGCTACAACGTCAGCTGCTCCTTCTTGGCGCAACGCCCAAATGTCGTTGATGATGTCGACGCCCGCATCCAAAACCGCTTGCATGACTTGGGGTTTGTAAGTGTCTACCGAAACTGGTACACCAAGTTTGACAGCTTCAAGAACGACCGGTAAGACACGCGCCAACTCCACAGCCAACGGCACTTGCGGCGCGCCTGGTCGAGATGATTCACCGCCAATGTCCAAAATATCTGCACCGTCTTTGAGCAGCTTTTCAGCATGCTTTATTGCTGAGCCTGATGCTGCGTATTTCCCACCATCAGAAAACGAATCAGGCGTGACGTTGACGATGCCCATGATTTTTGGGGTTGTCAAATCGATTTGAAAGCGCGTGGTTTGCCAGATCATAGAAGTATTCTAAATTGGTTGCATTTACCGACTTGAAACAAAAAAACGAGGCTAATTGCCTCGTTTTTTGTTTCATTTGACGGTTAAATCAACTTTAACGTTGGTTTTTTTATGCTGCTGTCGGAGCGACTTCTGGTTTGATAACAGGAGCGCTGCCACTGCCACCACCGCTGCTACTATCAGCAGGAGGAATGCGCGGTGTCCAGTCTTTCGGTGCACGAGGCACTTTGCCAGCCATGATGTCGTCCAGCTGCTCAGAGTCAATAGTTTCCCACTCGAGCAAGGCCTTCGCCATCACATGCATTTTGTCTTGGTTGTCTTCAATCAACTTGCGGGCACGGGCGTATTGCTCATCGATGATACGGCGCACCTCCGTGTCCACTTTTTGCATGGTGTTCTCAGACATGTTGGTTGTTTTGGTCACTGATCGACCTAAGAACACTTCGCCTTCATTGTCGGCATAAACCATAGGACCCAGCGCTTCAGACATACCGTAGCGCATCACCATGTCGCGGGCTAACCCAGTAGCACGTTCAAAGTCGTTACTCGCACCCGTGGTCATTTGCTTCATGAACACCTCTTCGGCAATACGTCCACCAAACAACATGGCGATTTGGCTCAGCATGAACTCGCTGTCGTAGCTGTAACGGTCGGCAGCGGGCAAGCTCATGGTCACGCCCAGAGCACGACCACGCGGGATGATGGTGACCTTATGAACAGGGTCGCACTTGGGCAACATTTTGCCGATCAAAGCGTGACCAGACTCGTGGTAGGCTGTGTTGCGGCGCTCTTCCTCGGGCATGATCATGCTCTTGCGCTCTGGCCCCATCAAGATTTTGTCTTTGGCTTTCTCAAAGTCTTGCATTTCGACCACGCGGGCATTACGTCGCGCCGCCATCAAAGCAGCTTCGTTGCATAAGTTAGCCAAATCAGCACCGCTCATACCTGGCGTGCCACGGGCAATCGTGCCTGGGTTAACATCTTGCCCTGCCGGGATTTTGCGCATGTGAACGTTCAAAATCTGTTCGCGACCACGAATATCCGGCAGTGTCACATACACCTGACGGTCAAAACGACCTGGGCGAAGCAAAGCAGCGTCCAAAATGTCAGGGCGATTGGTTGCAGCAACAACGATAACGCCGAGGTTGGTTTCAAAACCGTCCATCTCGACCAGCATCTGGTTCAGCGTTTGTTCGCGCTCGTCATTACCACCACCCACACCCGCACCACGTTGGCGACCGACAGCGTCAATCTCGTCAATAAAAATAATGCAAGGTGCGTTTTTCTTGGCGTTTTCAAACATGTCGCGCACCCGTGATGCGCCCACGCCGACAAACATTTCAACGAAATCAGAACCCGAAATCGCAAAGAAAGGCACTTTGGCTTCGCCAGCGATCGATTTAGCCAACAAAGTTTTACCCGTGCCTGGCGGGCCTACCAGCAACAAGCCACGTGGAATACGACCACCGAGTTTTTGGAAGCGACCTGGGTCTTTCAAAAAATCGACGACTTCTTTGACTTCTTCTTTGGCCTCGTCGCAACCTGCAACGTCAGCAAATGTCACCGTATTCGCGCTTTCGTCCAACAACTTGGCTTTGCTCTTGCCGAAGCTAAACGGACCACCTTTACCACCGCCTTGCATTTGCTTCATGAAGTAAACCCACACGCCGATGAGCAAAAGCATCGGACCCCAGCTCATCAAGAGCGACATCAGCAACGAGCCTTCTTCACGGGGTTTGACGTCAAATTTCACGTTGTTGGCGATCAAATCACCCACCAAACCGCGATCCATGAACGTGCCAGTTGTGCGGATTTTGGTGTCATCTAACTTGGTGCCCACAATCTCGGATCCGCCAGCGCCTTCGTTGATGGTCACAGTTTTGAATTGCTTATTGCGGACTTCTTCTAAAAAGTCAGAATAGCCCACAGATCCAGCCTGCGCGCTGCCTTTCACATCAAATTGCTTAAATACGGTGAACAACACCATGGCAATGACCACCCAAACGGCAAACTTAGAAAACAATTCTTTATTCAAGCGAAACTCCTAGAAACTATCGTGCGAACATATCTGTGAACATACGCACGAT
>JAYWCQ010000321.1:0-4953 GCA_043780435.1 Polaromonas sp. | reverse complement strand
TCAGCGGGTAACACCACGACAGGAACGCTGAATGCCGGTAACACCACCTTGGCCAACACGACCACTGGTACGCTGTCAGCGGGTAACACCACGGTAGGAACGTTCAACGCTGGTAATGCCACAGTGGGATCATTGAATGCGGGGAATACAACCACAGGTACCTTGAACGCAGGCAACACAACTGTCGGCACCTTGGTTTCAGGCAATACGACGACAGGTACGTTGAACGCGGGAAACACCACGGTAGGCACTCTATCTGCAGGCAATACAACTGTTGCTAATTTGACGGCGAATAGTATTTCGACTAATACGTTGTTTGTTAGTGGTGCGAATATTACGAATTTGCAGTCTACAAACGTAACTATGGCAAACGTGACAACTTCAAATACAACTATCACAAATAGTTTGGTCGTAAAGCCTGGTGCAACAGTAGATTTAGGTGGCAACCGATTGCAAAACGTTGTAGCGGGTGATCAAGCTACAGATGGTGCAAATGTGGGGCAATTGCGAGCGGTTGAAAAAATGGCCAATCAGCAAGGTGCCATTGCCGCCGCGGCAAACGCTATTCCTTTGGTTACAGGCGCTATTGGAGAGACAACTGTCGGTGCCGGTCTAGGGGCATCGGGTGGTCAAGCAGCATTGGCAATTGGTTTGTCCTCGCGTATTACAGAAGACCTGGTCATTAAGGGTAATGCCGGAATATCGGGCAATACTAAATCGATCGGAGTGGGTATCGGTTATACCTTCAAGTAAGTTTTTGAGTTGAGATAAAAGCGCCTTGAATTTGGCGCTTTGAAAGTTCTTCTATACTGTGGGCGGCTGAGAGGCTGCCCACAGTTGCTTTCAGACTGCAATAAATCAATCTCGGGAATAAATGACGTGTTTGCTGCACAAGACTATTTGAATCATACGAGCGAGTCAGTTAAGCCTAAGTTGTTTGGTCATTTAACAAGTGCTGAAGCTATAAATGTGCGCGGTTTGGAGCATTTATCTGCTGGTCGAAATGAATTGGCTGAAGGCGACTTCAAATCAGCTATTGCATTAGATGGCTCTTTTGTGCCGGCATGGGCAAATCTGGTCACTTGCCAACGAGAAATGGGTAAAAGCGATGATGCCATTAATACGGCTCAAGCTGGCATTTCACTAGGCATTGAAAGCGCTGATTTATACAACAACTATGGTTCAACGCTATTTGGTCTCGGGCGGTTTGAATTTGCCTTAAATGTGTTTAAAAAAGCAGTGATGATCAGTCCATCGCACTCGGTAGCGCAACTAAATATTATCAAATCATTTTTCTGTTTGAATCAGCCATTTAATGCAGTTGATTACGCAGGAAAAATTAAACTTCCAGAACAAATCGAAACTCCTTTATTGCAGGCAATACTAGGAGTTACATACCAAAACGGCAATGATTCTCTTTTTGCAGTTTGTACGCGCAAACTACTGCGCGACACGGAAGATGCTCAACTTGCAAAGATATTTGAGCAGTCTGAGGAAATCAATAAGTGTTTTGTAGCCGCTTATTATTTCAAGGTTACAGGCGCTATTGATTGTGCTAATGACATACATCAAAAATTACTTGCTTTGGCGCCTGAGAATCTTGCCATTGTCAATAATTACGGCTCATTTCTGTTTTCAATTCATCGCCATAAAGAAGCAAAAGAGCAGTTTCTCAAAGTGGTAGCACTAAATGACAGGATTTGCTTGTCTTATCGTAATTTGGGCGTTTGCTATGCGATGCTGCAAGACCGAGAGCGTGCTTTAGCGGCTTATGAAAAGGCATACGCCTTGGATCCTCTTGATCAACCTTCGTTGGTTCTAAGTCTAGATATGAAGTTGCATTTAGCAAAATGGGACAAATTCTATGAAGGGTGTGATGCCTTAGCCCAACTCATGAAGAAGCCGCTTACGGATATGTGCGGCTCTCTCCAACTGTTACCATTAACAGAGTCTGCGCAAACGCAATATGAGTATTTGCGGAAAACGGCGCCTTCTTTTTTCGCTCATCTTCCTAAGCTGGTTTTGGAAAGAGCCGAAAAAAAAGTGACTACAAAAATGCGTGTTGCCTATTTGTCATTTGATTTTCGAAATCACCCAGTTTCATATTTAACAGCAGAGTTATATGGGCTGCATGACCGCGCGAAGTTTGAGGTGTATGTGTATTCTTATGGCCCTGTAGATAACGATGGTGGCTACCGTGAACGGATCATCGCCGATTGTGATGTTTTTGTTGATTTGGAATCAAAGTCTATGCCAGAGATGGCGCAACGCATTTATCAAGACGATATTGATATATTGATCGACTTAACGGGAAATACGCAGCATACACGCAGTGCCATCCTGTCATATAGACTTGCTCCTGTGCAGGCGCATTGGTTGGGATATATTGCAACGATGGGCAGCGAGCACTATGACTACATTTTTTCTGACCCAATAACCTCTCCAGTTGGGTACGACAAATTTTTCGTGGAAAAATTAGTGCGATTGCCGTACACGTTACAAATAAATGACAGGCAACGTCCTATTTCCGACCGTGTTTTTGAGCGCGCTGAACTCGGACTACCGGAGATCGGGTTTGTGTTTTGTAACTTTACGCAAGTATTTAAAATCCAACCCAAAATGTTTGCTTGCTGGATGCGCATCCTTAGTCGTGTGCCAGGAAGTGTGATGTGGTTAGCTGTGTCGGACGCGCCTACTCAAGAAATCCTAAGGGTTGAGGCTGCAAAGCGAGGTGTTGATTCGGCGCGATTAATATTTGCTGGAAAAATGCCATTTGCTGAGCATCTGGCACGTTATCGTTGCGCTGACTTGTTGCTCGACACCGCTCCGATAGGCTCCGGCACCAGTGCAAGCGACTGTTTATGGGCCGGGTGCCCACTTTTAGTCTGCGCAGGTGAGTTGATGTACTCGCGAATGGCTGCAGGCATTGCTCATGCAGCTCATTTGGATGACCTGATTTCTCATTCAATTGAGCAATTTGAAGAAATTGCCGTGGAAATGGCCACGCACCCTACTAAGTTAGGAAAATTGCGTGAGTCATTAGTCAATAGTCGTGACAAGTTGCCGTTGTTCGACACGCCTAAATTTGTTAAGTATTTTGAGCAAGCGCTTATTGCGATGAATGTTGCTGCAATTTCAAATGAAAATCCGTCTCCTATTTCAATAAAACACGAAGAGAGTTCACAATGAGTAAAAAAGCCCTACATGTTGGTTGTTCAACGCTAACACTAAAGCATGCCCCTATGTACTTTCAGCAGGGAGAGTGGACTGAGGTTCGATATGACATTGATCCTGCTGCTAAGCCGGATATTCTAGGAACGATCACTGATATGCATCGTGTTGCTAATAGTAGTGTGGATGCAGTTTACTCATCACACAATCTCGAACATGTTTTTCCACATGAGGTGGCTATGGTTTTAAGTGAGTTTAAGCGCGTATTAAAGCCGAACGGAATCTGTGTCGTAGGTGTACCAGATCTACAGGCGGTGGGCAAACTGGTAGCCGATGACAAGTTGGAGGATGTGGCTTATTTGTCAATAACGGGCGAAATAACACCATTAGACATGCTTTACGGCCATCGCAAGGCAATACAGTCAGGGCAGCATTACATGGCTCATAAAACAGGTTTTACGGTTAAAACACTGAGTCAGTATTTTTTTGCAGCAGGTTTCAAAACGATTACTTATTCGCAAAGTAATTTTGCGATAAATATGGCCGCTTATGCTGGCGAAGTAGATCAAGCTACTTTGGCGCAAGATAAGGCATTGCTGTTTTAAGACAGTAACACTTTAAAGTATTGAATTTCGTGCATGTATAGCTTTATCGTAAATTCCATTGACCAAGTAAAACTGTCAAACCTAAAGGCCAATCTTGAGCATGTAATGCGTAGGACATCTTGGGAGCTAATTCGCATACCAGATGCAACAGGCATGTGCGAAGGTTATAACCGAGGGATGAATCTAGCAAAAGGTGAGCATTTAATTTTTTGTCATGATGACATTGAATTTGTGACGGATGACGCAAGCGAAAGTTTGGAGTATGCTTTTAAATTCAGTGATGTGTTTGGAGTATTGGGTACTAGGCGTGCTCTTGGCGCAAACTTTATGAGGGCTGGCATACCGCATTTGCTTGGACTTTGGGTTCAAAAGGACCAAACTGGTTTGTATGAACTATGTATTAGTGCCATTGAAGGGGTATTAATGTGCGGCGCACAATCTTTAGATGGATTATTAATAGGCTGCCATAGGAGCGTTGCATTCAACTTGAGGTGGGATGAAGAAACTTTCCTTGGTTGGCATGGTTACGATGCGGATTTTTCATATCGTGCATTTCGTGCGGGATTGAATGTTACGGTTTGTGCTTCAATTCCATTGGTGCATACGACAAATGGGACTTTTGCTGATGAGGGTTTCATTCGTGCGGAATCTTTGTTTTTTAAAAAACATCCGGAAACATTGAAAAAAAATTTCCCGTGTGGTCACTTAGGATCACTCAGATTCGCTGGATATCAGTCATGTGCAGATGTGACGCGAGCATTAGCGGAAAATTTTGATTACTTAATTCGCCGAACTGGCGAGGTAAGGGCTGAGTTCTTAGGCGACACAGCCATGAAACATTTGATTTAATAGAAATAATTTTCCGCGTAATCTGCGTCACATAAGTCGCCAATCATTATTAAAAACTTAATTTACTCTAGCTTCTTTTCCGCACTTGATTTAAATTCATATTATTAACCAAACATGCTATACTAGAAGGCTTTTCGGAATTTGCCGAAGGGGAAGCCGTCTTCATAGATTCACGAAAATTCTAGTGAAGATGGTTGTTTTTATTCATACGTTTAGGGACGTTTTTATTTTTTAGGATGTTGCAGTGCCAACCATTAATCAGTTAATTCGACAAGGACGCGAGGTCGAGACCGTCAAGTCCAAGAGTCCTGCTATGCAGAACTCGCCA
>JAYWCQ010000320.1:0-2693 GCA_043780435.1 Polaromonas sp. | reverse complement strand
GGCAACACCGTTACGGCGCTGACCTACTACGGTGCGCGCCACGCCACCAGCAACAAGCTGTTTAAAAACTGTGACGAAATGAAGGGCATCAAGATGCGGGTGCCCGACTCACCTGTTTACACCGCGCTGCCACGCGCTTGCGGCGCCAATCCCACGCCGATTGCCTTTGCCGAGGTTTACCTGGCGCTGCAAAACGGCACGGTCGATGCGCAAGAAAACCCACTGCCAACCATTGAGGCAAAAAAGTTTTTTGAAGTGCAAAAGAACATCATCCTGACAGGTCATATTTCAGACGCGCTGCTCACCGTCGTCTCACCCAGCACCATGGGCAAAATGAACGCCGCCGAGCAAAAACTGCTGTCAGACATCACGCAGGAAGCCGCCGTGAACGCGACCAACGATATTCGCAAGCGCGAAGGCGAGCTGGTGGATGAGTTCAAGAAAAAAGGCATCAATGTGGTGACGGTCGACCGCAACGACTTTCAGCAACGTGTGCTGAAAGCCATTACTTTTGAGTCCATGAAGATGGACAAAAAAGACTGGGACCGCATCGTCTCCATCAAGTAAGTCAAGCGCATGTCCATCATTGACGACATGGCTCCTGTGATGGGGCCCGACGGGCAGTTTCACGCGCAGGACGATGCGGTGGATTTGTCAGGCACCTCACTGGAAGCCTGGGTAGCACTGGGCTTTTTCTGGTTGCTGGGCATCACAGTTTTTTACCAGTTCTTCACCCGCTATGTGCTCAATGATTCTGCCGCCTGGACAGAAGAAATTGCCCGCTATTTGTTGATTGCTACGGTATTTACAGGCGCAACGATTGGGGTGATTAAAAACAACCACATTCAGGTTGATTTTTTCTACCGCTTCATGCCCAAGAAGTTTGCCCGCATCACCGCCAGCCTGGTCGACGTGATGCGGATTGGCTTTTTTGCAGCGGCCACCGTGCTGTGCGGGTTGATGATGCTGAAGCTGGGCAGCACATCGCGAATGACCATGGTGGACTTGCCGATGAACTGGGTGTATGGCGTGTGTTTGCTGGCGTTTGCCGCGATGGCGTGCCGATCAGTAAAGGTCGCCTTGCTGCACAGACAGCGTGGCTACAGTGTGCTGGAGCAGCCTGAATCAACCATGCAAGATCGCTAGAAACAACAAGAAGAGCCATGCTAAAAATTATCTTTTTGATCTTGATGAGTGGCGGTATTCCAGTAGCCATTGCCATGGCTGGCTCGGCACTCATCTACATCTGGTGGACGGGCGGGTTGCCGGCGTTTGTGGTGATTCACCGCATGGTCAGTGGCATTGACAGTTTTCCGCTGCTCGCTGTGCCGTTTTTTATTCTGGCTGGCAATTTAATGAACAACGCTGGCATCACCAACCGCATTTACAACTATGCACTCGCGTTGGTGGGATGGATGAAGGGTGGTTTGGGCCATGTGAATGTGGTGGGTTCAGTCATTTTTGCAGGCATGAGCGGTACCGCTATTGCTGATGCGGCCGGGTTGGGAACGATTGAAATCAAGGCCATGAAAGACCACGGCTACAGCACCGAGTTTGCCGTGGGCGTGACGGCCGCATCAGCCACGCTGGGCCCCATCATTCCGCCAAGCTTGCCGTTTGTGATTTACGGCATGATGGCCAACGTCAGCGTGGGTTCGCTCTTTTTAGCGGGTATTTTGCCGGGCGCACTGATGGCCATTTTGATGATGTTGACTGTCGCCTACTACGCGCATAAAAACGGCTGGGGCGCAGACGTCAAGTTTGAATGGCCACGGGTCATCAAGGCATTGAGTGAAACGGCGGTGGTGATTGCCTGGCCCGTTGCGCTTTGGCTGTTGATTGTCAAAGGCGGGCTACCTGCGCAAGTCACGGTGTTTGGCGGTTTGCTTGTGCTGTTTGCGATGGACAAGGCCTTCAAGTTTCAAGCCGCGCTGCCCATCATGACGCCTGTGCTGCTGATTGGCGGCATGACGACTGGTATTTTTACCCCGACTGAAGGCGCAATTGCCGCTTGCCTGTGGGCGATGGTGTTGGGCTTTGCCTGGTACAAAACATTGAACTTCAAAATGTTTGTGAAGGTGTGTCTGGACACAGTAGAGACAACAGCCACCGTGCTTTTCATCGTCGCAGCGGCCAGTATTTTTGGCTGGATGTTAACGGCTACTGGCGTAACGGCAGCCATCAGTGAATGGGTGTTGGGCTTTACCCAAAACCCGTATGTGTTTTTGCTGCTGGCCAATTTGCTGATGCTGTTTGTGGGATGCTTTTTAGAGCCAACCGCCGCCATCACGATTCTGGTGCCTATCCTGGTGCCGATTTGCCAAAAGCTGGGGATTGACCTGGTTCACTTTGGGCTGGTGATGGTGCTCAATTTGATGATTGGCCTGCTGCATCCACCCATGGGTATGGTGCTGTTTGTGCTGGCTCGGGTGGCGAAACTTTCAGTTGAGCGGACTACGATTGCCATACTTCCTTGGCTGGTCCCGCTTCTTGGGTCTTTGGTGATCATTACTTACTTTCCCAAGTTGGTTTTGTGGTTACCCAAGATGTTCTATTGAGAGATTGTGGGAAAGACCAAAGTACCTGCAGTGAAACGAAAGGCTTTGCTCTGTCCCCAACTGATCAGGCTTGGTGGGGATCACGCCGACGCGGTACTTGGCTCCGCGGCTGTCCCCCGCGTCGCCTATAGCGAC
>JAYWCQ010000319.1:0-8718 GCA_043780435.1 Polaromonas sp. | reverse complement strand
GCGTTTGTAGTTGTAGAGAACGGGCTTAAATCTGCGGCAAAAGCAGCTTCACTTGCCAGTATCGTTAAAAATAGGAACTTAACGACCGCTGTCGTTAAGGGACCAGTCGTAATCGAGATGGCTGATAGAAACTGTTTTGGCACGAATTTGTCCTTGAATAGCTGGGTCGTTGCTGAAAGTATCGGCATATTTGGCAAAAACGTCCTCGACCTTGCCAAAACCTTTGTAACCTTTTTCAAAGTCGTCTTTGAACCACTTGAAGATGTTGGAAACTTGCAGTTTGCCATCGGCATAGCGGTTACGGGTTTTGTCTTGCACAAAACGTGCCATGCCGGCTTCAAGTTGCGTATCTAGTTTAGCAGCGATGAAAGCTTCGGGTGGCAGCGCAGGGCAGCCAATGCTGGCACAGACGATGGCGACGTGGATGCGTGGGTCTTGGTAGCCGCCGTTGATGATGTTTTTACCGGTAGGACGCAGCTTGTCGTGCTCGATCCAGTCCAAATTGCGCTCTTCACCCAAGAGTTTGAAAAAGCTTTTCTTCCACGGGCTAGAAAAGGTGCTGCCCAGGTCTTTGATGGATTTGACATCGGGGTATTTGGTCAAAATCAGCTCAATCGTGAAGGCGTTGTAAGCGTTGATCAAAAACGCCATTTGCTGCTCTTTATTAAAAGTGGCGAACTGCGCGGGGGTGACGGCGCTGAATGTGTCTAACGTTTTGGTCAACTCGGCACGTTCCGCAGCCAAACCTTTGTAGTTGATGCGGCTTTGTTTGCCGTCTGGCAGGAATTTGACGTGCTTTTTGAGCTGTGCATCGTAAGCTGCGTAATCGTGGTCAAAAGATTGTGCAAATACGGAGCTAGCTGGCGTAATTATTGCCAATATCGCTATAAAAAACGTAGTAAATAGCTTCATATTTATCCTTATTTTAGCTTTGAAATTAACCTTGTTGATTGGTTTTAGCCTCTGCGCCAATCGTGGTATTTCTTCACCCATTCAAGCAATTTCACAGGCTGGTGTGCGCGCTTCCATTCGCCAGCGACATATTTGTTGCTCTCAGCTAGAGTCGGGTAGGTATGGATAGTTCCCAGTATTTTGTTGAGCCCTAAGCCGTGCTTCATGGCCAAAACGTATTCAGCCAGCAAGTCACCCGCATGCACGCCGACGATGGTGACACCTAATATTTTGTCTTTGCCAGGGACGGTCAGCACCTTGATGAAGCCGTGCGCTTCGCTGTCGGCAATCGCGCGATCTAGGTCGTCGATGCCGTATTTGGTCACTTCGTAGGCGACGTTTTGCGCTTTGGCTTCCAGCTCGTTCAAGCCAACGCGTGCCACTTCTGGATCGATAAACGTGGTGGCGGGGATGATGCGGTAGTCGACTTTGATTTTTTTGAAGGTGCCAAACAGCGCGTTGACAGCCGCATACCACGCTTGGTGCGCGGCAGTGTGGGTGAATTGGTAGGGGCCAGCCACGTCGCCAGCGGCATAAATATTCGGGTAGATGGTTTCTAAATACTCATTGGTATCGACCGTGCGCTGGGTAGGAATGCCTAAATCTTCCAAGCCGTAGCCTTTCAGCCGTGCGATACGGCCTACCGCGCAAATCACTTCGTCGTACTCAATGCGTTTTTCAATAACTTCCCCGTTTAAGCTGTGTTCGGCGACGAGTGTTTTGACGCCGTTGATGTTTTCGAATCGCAGCGCTTTGTGCGATGTCAGCACCTGAACGCCGTCTGCAGCGAGCGATTTTTCTGCGAAGCTGGATACTTCTTCGTCTTCCCGAATCAAAATGCGCGGTGCCATTTCTACTTGCGACACCACAGAGCCCAGTCTGGCAAAGCTTTGCGCCAGCTCACAGCCAATCGGCCCGCCGCCCAACACGATCAAGCGCTTTGGCAGGGCGTCGAGTTTGGCAAAAGCGTCCCACAAGGTGTCACTGGTGACATAGCCAGATTGCTCAATGCCCGGCAGCGGTGGCACCACGGGGCTGGCACCTGCGGCGATGACGATGCTGCGCGTGGTCAGCGTTTTTTTGCTCCCGTCTTTCATGGCAATTTCAACCGTCCACGGGTTGACGATTTTGGCGTAGCCTTCCAGCACATCCACACCCAAACCGGTGAAGCGTTCCACGCTGTCGTGCGGGGCAATCGCTGCAATGATGTCGTGTACGCGTTGCATCACGGCTTTGAAGTCAAAGGCGGGATAAGCCTTTTGCAAACCGTAATTGTCAGCATGGCGCATTTGGTGTGCTAATTTGGCGGATTTGATGATGGCTTTGCTGGGCACGCAGCCAAAGTTCAAACAATCGCCACCCATTTTGTGGGCTTCCACCAAAGTCACCTTTGCTTTGACCGCTGCACCAATCAAGGCTGTCACCAAGCCACCAGCGCCCGCGCCTATCACGATGAGGTTGCGGTCAAAGGTTTTGGGTTTGACGCTGTTCCAGCGGGTGTAAACTTTGCGTTTTTTGAAGAAGTCGATGACCTTTTTCATCAACAGCGGGAACAAACCAAGTAAGACGAACGAGCCAATCAAACCGGGTGACAAAATAGAGCGCAAAGAACCGATTTTTGCGATTTCAGTCCCTGCGTTGACGTAAGCAACCGTGCCTGCTAGCATGCCCAATTGGCTGACCCAAAAGAAGGTCAAAGTTTTCATTTTGGTGAGCCCCATCAGCACGTTCAGCATAAAGAAGGGAATCAAGGGAATCAAGCGCAGGGTGAACAGGTAAAACGCGCCTTCTTTTTCCATGCCCTTGTTGACCTCGACCAACTTGGTGCCAAAGCGTTTTTCAATACTGTCACGCAGCACGTAGCGGGAAATCAACATCGCGCAGGTTGCGCCTAGGGTTGACGCGAAAGACACCACCACCGTACCCCAAACCAGTCCAAAGCTTGCGCCGGCAGCCAATGTCATGATGGCCGCGCCGGGCAATGACAATGCCGTGATCGCCACGTAAATGGCAAAAAATACGGCGGTGATAAACACAGGTCGCTCGCTATACAGCGTTGAAAACGATTGCTGGCTTTCCTTAATATACGCTAAGCTGAAAAAACGACCCAAATCAAACACGAAAAAAGCGATGACCGCGGCTATGACTGCCAACAGGATGATGAGTTTTTTCGTGTTCATGTGGGTAGTGCGCCGTTCATCAATGTTTGGATTTCGTGATTTATTGTCGATTTTGTATCACTGAGTCTGCTTTGTCGCTGTGATTCTTACACTAATAGCACTTCCTGTGTCTATTTCTTCATATAGCGCTGCACGCTGAGTGCTTTAACAAGACGCGGTTTCAGCGGTAGGTCTTCGCGTTGGCACTGCGCGGCTAACAGTTCCGCGCACAGCGGCGCAAACGTCAAGCCTCGCGAGGCCATGGCTGTGCAAACCCACAAACCTTGTGCTACTTCTCCAACGATAGGTAATCTGTCCGTCGTTGCACAGCGTATGCCCACCCAGTTTTTCACCAAACCGCGTTCAAAGGCTGGTTTGAGTCGTGCTGCATTTTCAGGCACTAGGTTTTCTAAGCGTTCAAAATTCTCGACTTGATCGCGCACGCTTGCATCTAAGCTGAGATTGTCTCTGTCATAGGTTGCACCAACGAGCCACTCGGTATCGGTTTCAATATAGCTACCGCCGCCGTTGATTGGGTGATTAGGGGGGTAAGTCGGTGTTTTGGTTGACTCGCTGTTGTCCAAGTTGCCATGCGTCACCTGTCCGCGAACAGCTTGAAAATTCAATTTTGGTGTTGCTGGAATCGTATTCAGCAGCTCAGCGCTTTGGTTGGAGGCGGCAATAACAACCATATCTGTTTGCATAATAACTTGGTCATCACTACCTAAAAGCGTCCAAAGATCGCCTTCCTGAACAAGTCGTTTTACTGTGCAATTCCCACACCATGAGATATTTGTTTGCGATAAGCAGGCTTTTACCAAAGCGGCAGGTTTGATCCAGCCTGCTTCAGCATGCCATTGCTCAGCTTCACCGTATTTGCGCGACATCACGCCGCTGGGTTGCCAGTCTTTGCCTTCAATCAACAAGCGAAAGGCGAGTTGCTGCGTGAACTGAACGCCGACAGCTGAGATTTGCGAGGTAAAGTTGTTGTCTGCCGAAACGTACGGCGCATACAAACCGACGGGTAAGCCAGAAGCGCCACTGGCTGGTTCAGGCGCAGCATCTAATACTGTGACTAGCCAACCGCGTTGAGCCAAGCTTTGCGCAGTGCAAGCCCCCGTAATACCCGCACCGATAACAATACAGTGAGCGATACAGCCACCTTTGCTTTAGGCTATATATAAAAGCAAAAAATTAGGCGCTTGGGGGTACGTAGCCCTGTGCCGCGTCTGCACCGCCACCAAAAAAGTGCGCTTCCATTTGACGGGCCAAGTATTGGCGGGCACGCAAATCGCCCAAGTTGAGACGGTTTTCATTGACCAACATGGTTTGGTGTTTCATCCAGTCTGCCCAAGCTTGCTTGCTCACGCCTTCCCAAAGTTTCTTACCTAAGTCACCCGGGTATGGCGGAAAATCCAAGCCTTCAGCCTCTATGCCTAATTTGATACATTTGACCATGCGTGCCATATGATGTGTGCCTTATCTAGTTTTTGTGAATGTGTTAGCTGTGATTTTACCGTGGAGTCGTTATTTTGAATGCTTTGAGCTTTTTATCCCGTTTGATTCATTGGCTGAGTTTTCGGCAAACCATGGCTTTGATCGCTGCAGGCTGCGTTGCCATGCTGGGTTTTGGCTTTTATTTACAGCACGTCGGCGGTTTAGAGCCATGCCCGATGTGTATTGTGCAGCGTTACGCTATGATTTTAATAGCTGTATGGGCAATTATTGCGTCGGCTACAGGTATAAAAGGCATTCAAATTAGCGCTTCTTTGCTGGTTGTCCTCACCGCACTAGGCGGCGCATTTGTGGCTGCACGGCAAAGCTGGCTGCAGTGGTATCCGCCTGAAATTGCAAGTTGCGGACGCGATATTTACGGCATGATTGAGACGTTTCCACTGCAAAACCTCGTTCCCATGATTTTGAAGGGTTCTGGAGATTGCACCAAAATCGACTGGACGTTTTTAGGTGGCTCCATCGCTAATTGGTCGTTTATATGTTTCTGTGGCATTGCACTCGTCGCCATTTTGAGCACCTTTAGAATTAAATCTACAAGCAGTCAAAAGATTGCTTAATGTAGTTTTATGCCGATAGCGTGATAAAAATCACGTACTTTTGTTAAAAGTAGAGAGTCTCTGAGTGCGAAAGTAAATTTATTTTCGTAACCATCTGTATACTTTTGTTTGTATTCTGTTTCTATTTTCGTCAATGTGGTTCTTAAAACAGATGAAAACAACCAACCGATAGCTGGGACCGAAGCTGAGCTGAAGGTTCACCAAGATAACTTATTGCTCCGGCCCGATCCGCGATGAAGTATCAAGCGGCACAGCACACCCGGCGATCCTGGAAGTAACCGATAACCCGCTCTGGAGTTCGGTCCAACATCGCCATGTGCTCGTTAGCCGCCTCGCGCAACTTGGCTTTGGTGCGCACCGGCACATGCCTGCCCATCTCCTGCTTCAGATCCGCATTGAGCCGCTCCTCGGGGTTGAGTTGAGGGCTGTAGCTGGGCAGGTAGAAAAGTTCAATTTGCTCTTGTCGCTCAGCCACCCACGCCTTGAAGGGGTGCCCAAAGGGTGGGGTAGCTCTGCCTCCTAGCTAATTTTTTTAACCAAAACTTGACTCTTCCTGTCCCAGTTGTATTTGCGCTTGCGTGCGTCTGGGAGCCAATCAGGGTCAACTTGTTTGAAGCCGCGTTTTAAAAACCAATGCATGGTGCGTGTGGTCAGGACGAAAATACTGTCTAGCCCAGCGGCCTTGGCGCGGTGCTCAATGCGTTTGAGCACACGCTCGCCATCGCCATGCCCCTGCACATGCGGTGATACTGTGAGCGCGGCCATTTCAGCCGTTTTAGATTCAGGGTAGGGGTACAGCGCCGCGCAGGCAAAAATCACGCCATCGTGCTCGAGGATGCTGTAGTTGCTGGCATCGCGTTCAATTTCGGTCGGGCTGCGTTTGACCAGTGTGCCGTCTTTCTCAAATGGCTCAATCAGTTGCAAAATGCCGCTCACATCATCGGCAGTAGCTTCGCGCAAACTCTCAAGTTTTTCGTCTACCACCATGGTGCCAATGCCGTCATGCACATAAATTTCTAGCAGCAATGCGCCATCAACTTCAAAAGGCAAAATATGGCTGCGTTCTACGCCAGCTTCGCAGGCTTTCACGCAATGCTGCAAGTAAAACGCGGTATCCGAAGGTTGCGTGGCAGACGGCAAGTTCGTCAGCAATGACTTGGCAGCAGCTAAAGGTAGCTCAGTATCAATCGGGTTATCCGCACCTGCGGGATCGTTCGGTTGCATCCTGATGCCAGGAATCTCCGTCATGAATACGAGCTTGTCCGCTTGTAATGCAATCGCAACCGATGTAGCCACCTCTTCCATCGTCAGGTTAAACGCCTCACCTGTCGGCGAAAAACCAAATGGCGACAGCAACACCATGGCGCCAAAATCCAGCGTTTTGATGATGCCCGCCGTATCAACCTTGCGCACCAGCCCTGAATGTTGAAAATCCACGCCGTCCACAATGCCCACAGGACGCGCCGTGATGAAGTTGCCCGAAATCACCCGCACGGTAGAACCAGCCATGGGCGTATTTGGCAGCCCTTGGCTAAATGCCGCTTCAATTTCGTAGCGTAGTTGCCCAGCCGCTTCTTGCGCGCAATCTAAAGCGACGCCGTCGGTGATGCGCATGCCGTGCGAATAGCGAGGTGTGTGCCCCTTAGCGAGCAGTTGCTCGTTCACCTGCGGTCTGAAACCATGCACCAACACCACCTTGACCCCCATGCTTTGAATCAATGCCAAATCTTGCGCCAAATGCTGCAATTTACCCGCCGCAATGGCCTCACCCGCAATTCCAACAACAAAGGTTTTGCCTCTGTGCATGTGGATATAGGGTGCGACTGACCGAAACCAGGGCACAAAATGGGTATTTACAGTATTTGGCATAAAGTATTTGACATCTTTTTCCAGCAAGATTCAATTTCTAAAACGCCTATCATAATGGCACTTTTAGCGGCACAAATTTACGACAAAATTTTCACATGATAAATTCTATGAACCCAACATCAGACATCGGTTTAGTAGGTTTGGCAGTCATGGGTCAAAACTTAGCCCTCAATATCGCTGACCACGGCTACAACATTGCCGTTTTTAACCGCAACCCAGATCGCACAAATGACTTCATCGCCCAATGTAAAACTAACGAACCCTCAGCACCGCGAGTCGCTGGCTACACCGATGTAGCAGCCTTTGTGCAAGGCATCAAACGTCCACGAAAAATCATTCTGCTCGTCAAAGCTGGCAAGGCGACTGATGACACGATTGCAACGCTGTTACCGTATTTAGAAGCCGATGACATCATCATCGACGGCGGCAATGCGCTGTGGGATGACACTATTCGCCGAGAAAAAGAACTAAGCGCTAAAGGCTTTGCCTTCATCGGCTCCGGCGTTTCAGGGGGTGAAACCGGTGCACGTTTTGGTCCTTCGTTGATGCCAGGTGGCACTGCCAAAGCTTGGGCGTCGTTGGAGCCGATCTGGCGCGACATTGCCGCCAAAGTTGACCCTGTGACGGGGCAGCAGTTAGAGGGCGCAACCCCAGGCCACCCACTGGTAGGCGGCGTGCCCTGCACAGCGCATATTGGCCCCGATGGCGCAGGCCACTACGTCAAAATGGTGCACAACGGCATTGAGTACATCGACATGCAGCTCATTTGCGAAGCCTATGCCGTGATGAAAAATATGCTGGGCATGACAGCGGGCGAGATTGGAAAAGTATTCGACACATGGAACCAAGGTACTTTGTCCAGCTTCTTGATCGAAATCACCGCAGACATCCTGCAGCAAAAAGACCCTGAAGACGCCAGTGGCCAAACTTATTTGGTCGACAAAGTGCTGGACACCGCAGGGCAAAAAGGCACTGGCGTGTGGACGGCTGCCAATGCGCTTGAGCTGGGTGCCCCCGCCAACGCCATTGCCGAAGCCGTGTTTGCGCGTGCTTTGTCAGCTCTCAAAGCCGAGCGCGTGGCAGCCAGTCAAATTCTCAAAGGCCCGCAATTGCCGGTTGAGCTAGACCGCGAAGCCATCATCGCAGCCATTCATGATGCCCTGTATTGCTCCAAAATCTGCGCGTATGCACAGGGTTTCCAGCTCATGAAAGAGGCAGAAAAGGAATACAAATGGACGCTGAACTTTGCGACCATTGCCCAAATCTGGCGCGGCGGCTGCATCATCCGTGCACGGTTTTTGCAGAAAATCACCGACGCCTACAACACCCAGCCAGATTTGAAAAACTTGATGTTGGACAGCTATTTCACCCATGCGCTGCATGAGGCACAACACAACTGGCGTAATGTCATTGCTTTAGCCGTACGTCACGGCACCCCTGTTCCCGCTTTCAGCTCTGCTTTGGCATATTTTGACGGCTACCGTAGCGCCAATTTGCCTGCTAACTTGCTGCAAGGTCAGCGTGATTACTTTGGCGCTCACACCTACGAGCGTACCGACAAACCGCGCGGTGAATTCTTCCACTTAGACTGGCCAAAGTCGCCAAGGCTGCAAATTAAGATTTAGTAATTCCGCCAAATCAACTGAATTTACTATAATTTTGATAGC
>JAYWCQ010000318.1:0-8077 GCA_043780435.1 Polaromonas sp. | reverse complement strand
TTTGAATGGGCTGACGCCCAATCAAAAATTACAAGCCTACAAACTATTTCACCAACCCTCTACCAAGCAGTGGTGCTAATAATGGGGGGATTACCGCAGAGGTCTTTCTTATGAATTCAATGCACTAATCCCATTGTCGCAATTTCTTTTCTAGTCTTAATTGTGCATCCCCATTTCCTAGATCCGCAGACGATCGATACCATTTCAGGGCTTCGGTGAGATCTTTTGGCATGCCTTTGCCGTCCTCAGACATCAAACCCATGTAATATTGTGCCGTGTGGTGCTGCTGCTCTGCTGCCTTGCGAAACCAAGTCGCTGCCATATTGAAGTCTTGGGGCACGTGTTTGCCGGTGAAATACCGCCAGCCAAGCAGGTATTGCGATTCAAAAGCGCCCTGTTCTGCACTCTTTTGAGTCTGATTGATGACCTCCTCGACGTTCTGAATCACACCCATGTAGTTGTTGGCACTGGCATGACCTTGTTGGGCAGCCTTGCTCAACCAAAACGATGCCGCATCAAAGTCCTGTGGTACGCGTTTGCCAACGAAATACCGCCACCCGAGCAGGTATTGCCCTTCAGCATATCCCTGCTCTGCTGCCTTGCGAGTCCATTTAAGCACCTCTTTGAAGTTCTGAGGTGCGCCAAGACCACTGTTATACATCCAGCCTAGGCTAACTTGGGCGAGTGGGTATCCTTGCTCTGCGGACTTGCGATACCACTTGAACGACGCGTCAATGTCCCTAGGCACACCCTGTCCATTCGCGTCTTGTCCCAACTCATACAGCTCACCGAGTTTGTTTTGCGCAATAGCATTACCTTGTTCTGCGGCTTTTAGATACCATTTGAACGCTTTATTGAAGTCCTGCGGCACGCCTTTGCCCGTGTCATACCCAACCGCGAGATTGAGTTGCGCCGTGTTATTTCCCAGCTGAGCCAGCGGTCGCCAAAATCGTATTGCCGGTATATAACCGCTGCGGTTGTCTTTTGAGAATTTATAAATAATAAAATCAGCAACAACGATTGAAAACAACAGTGCACCTATCAAGAGTGCGAGGCGAAACGGTTTGCTTGCTATCATTTATCGTTCTCGCAAAAATTCAAAAAAGTCTGCTGGAAATTGCTTGGCGACAAATGCACCACCTTTTCTGGAAAAATGCCCATCGTCATAACCTATTAAATCTTCCGGTTCGTCTCCCGCTTTTGTGATGCAACCATCCTGATTGCACAATATATTTAATAATGAAATATAAGAAATTCCTTTTTCTTGTGCAAGCTGATTTAATTGTTGATCAAGGCCTGGGCTGGTTGTTACGCCTTCAGAAATCCGATCTGCGAGTCGGTGCGTTAGTTTGTCACGCAATGCTTGTCTAACCAATATTTCTTGCAAGCCTGGATGCCACTCTGGCGGTGGCCCAATGACGTAGATTTGTTTGACACCAATAAGTTTTAAATGATCAATCGTTTTTGATATATTGGCCATGTACTTATCTGACTGATAGTTCCAATGATCCCATCTTGCAATCAAAACAACTTGATCGTACTTTTCATTTTTGATGGTGTCTATGACTCGTGCATTCTGCGTATTACAGTTATTTTCTTTGGTTCGTTCGTCTGCCAAGATGGGTGGGCAGCCAGCTTTTGACGCGAGGTAAACACTTGCCTTGGATGAAGCCACTTTATTGATGCCTGCATACATCGCCCAGGCGTAAGAATCACCCCATAGCAAAATGGATTTATTTGTATTACCTATCTTATGAAAACAAGGGCTGGAATTTTCTGAAACTGCATCAGAGAGACCAATCAGACACTCGAAGTTTGAATCTTTGTAATAGTCATTAGAGAAAGCTGCTATTTTCTGTAGTGCTGGAGGAATTCTGAAACTTAGCCCATCGCGCTTGTAAATATTGAAACCTAAATAGCCGATGATTATCATCAGTATCGACAAGAATATAGCTTTTCGACCTCCCCCAAGCTTGCCAAAACGAATGGGACGTTCGATCAACCGATACGTCAACCAAGCCAGAGCAATACTACTGGCAACCACGAGTAAAAGCGATGGCACGCTTGGCTCTTGGGTTGAACTTTGCTTCGCAAAAACCAACAACGGCCAATGCCACAAATAAAGGGGGAAGCTGATTAAACCAATCCAAACAAGTAGGCGATTTGATAAAACAACGCGATTCAACCATGCATGTGGCCCGGCAGAAATGATGAGGTAGGCCGACAATTCAGGCAACAAGGCCCAAAAACCTGGAAATCGGCGTTCTGGGTGGATGAACACCATGCCTATGACCAGTAAGCACAGACCCAGCCAAGCTGACTGACTGTTGCGTCTTGCATCATTTGACGCCGCTTGATGCAACTTCATGTAGGCTAGTACCGAGCCTATCAATAACTCCCAAAAGCGAGAGGCTGGAGAAAAGAATGCTGAAATAGGATTACTTCTGACAATGACGAGATTCGCTACAAATGAAACAACCAGAAAAGCGAGGCAAAGTTTAAGTAAATTAACTTTTTTCTTCCAGGCAAACCAAGCGATCAAGGGCCAAAAAATATAGTATTGCTCTTCAATGCCTAGCGACCACAGGTGTAAGAGTGGTTTGAGTTTAGAGTCGCCATCAAAATAGCCAGATTCATACCAAAACGCAAAATTAGACACAAAAGCTGCGCCTGCAAAGGTGTGTTTACCCAGCTGTTTGTAGTCTGCTGGCAAGAGCGAAAACCAGCCATAAACCAAACAGGCAACAAGAATAAGAATGAGTGCTGGGAAGATGCGTTTGATGCGACGTACATAAAAGTCTAGGAAACTGAACGTGCCATTTTCCAGATTTTGAAAAATGATGGTCGTGATTAAGAAACCAGAAATCACAAAAAACAAATCTACCCCAATGAAACCGCCTGGCAAAATCTGGGGAAAAGCATGGTGGAACACCACCAATAAAACAGCAATTGCGCGCAAGCCGTCGATGTCGGGGCGGTAGCTAGGGTGTAACTGGGACATATGTATTTTTAGTTCGTTAAAGGTATCGCATCAGATTAATGCTGCCTTTTCAATTTGGCACGATCAGTATCTGCTGAAAAAGAACGGCAATCAGTCCTGTATCGCCATAGCCCCAGCGCCGCGCGGGGCTGAATGGGTCGGCTGGTTTGAATTCAATTTTATAGACGGGTTCGTCGATCTCAAAACTCACAGTCTTGGTTTCAAACGTGGAGCCAAAAACGATGTCCTTGGTTTGTTTGCCAATTTTGACTTGCATCGGTTTGCCAGCGTTCAAACCCGCGGCCTGCGCATGAATTTGCAAGGTAAATTTTTTGGGCAACGGCTTTGCGAGCCAAACGGTGACTCGCTTGGCAAACAATGCATCCGACCACCGACCTACTCGACCCTCATCTGAAATAGAAATACCCGACAGCCCGCTCAAACCACCCAGATAAACCGGCAGATCAGGATCATCTTTGCGAAAATCTATGGGGTCTTCAAATCCACCCTCCAATTGAACTGGCACACCATTGAGCAGCTTATAACCAATGGGCTGGATATATGCGTTGGCTGTGGTTAATTCTTCTTGATTCAATATATAGGGTTTTAACGGTAAAAAAATGATTTGACTGTCTTTGCTGACCAGCTTGGGTTGATTCGTAGAAGCATTAATCGTCTGGTTGATACTTTGCTCAAGTTCCGCGTTCGTGACACAGTTGTTTTTTAATCTATCAACTTGGCTGGCAGCATATTTAGCGCATTTTTTTTCATTTGCAGCACTAGCATCAATAAATCCGCGTCGATCAATATAAATGCCTGCAAATCCCATAGCAGAAACGACCGTTACCTGCTCACTCACAGGCAGTAGCGCAAGTTTTCTGTAAAACCAGTCGCCTTCTCGCCCGCGTACACTGCCGAAACTCCATTTCAATTGTTTGGAGTGTACATGCCCGCGTGCTTGGTCGTAAGCGCCAAGATTATTAACTGGCCCACTGTCAGAATATGGCACATAGGGTAGTTGGTAGATTGCAGAACCTTTCGGTAATGATTTCTCAATGGTTTCAATAAATACTTGATCATTTTTAGCTAACGCGCTGTTTGCTAAAGTGCAAGAATGGCATGGTTTGGAAGTTTGATCCAATACCCCCAAAATAAGAATAACAAATGCTACTGTAATACTGACAAATTTCAAATAGGCTAGTTTTGTGTATTTTTGAACCAATAATTCGATAGCCATCAGGCAGGCAACCACTGAAATGAAGGTAATAAAAATACTGACACGATTCCAAGAACGAATTGAGCTGGAAATCAGCATCGCAAAAAGGCTTGAGAACCCACCTAAAGTTCCCATCAGTACCAGTCCCAAAGACAACGCTGCTAGCACATTAAAGCGCATTTGTGCAGAAGCTTTATTCGGTAGAACTAGATCATTCGTCTTGACGTAAAAAAATGGTGATATCAATGACACTGCTACGAGCAGCAAGAAGCCCAAAGAACCAACTGCACCCATACTGGCGCTTATATTTTCGGTCACCAATGGAAAGAAGCCGTTGTATTTACTCGCAAATTCAAAGAACCAATCTAATCGATGATCACCACGCGGTAGCAATAATTGCGTTATCTTGAGAGCATACAGTTCAGACTCTGCTGCAAAACGATTCACGCCTTCACGATTTGCACCATTTTGAAAAAGGTATATCAAGCTGGGAAAAACATTCAACAACACGCCCAAGACGGTAAAACTCAGTGCCAGTAGGCCTTCATTAACGTGTCGCCACGACCGATTGACAGCTGCAGCCATGACCGTGCACAAGGCAATCACCATGCAACCAAAAAAAGCATAATAAATACCAAAGGATGCCAAGACGAGTAATGCAATTGCATTTAATAATTTGGTTTTTAAACTAATCTGCGTGTTTGTAAATATCAGTTTCCCTGAAAATAATCTAAAACCAACATAGAAAAACAAAGGCGCTACAAAATACCAGGTAAAAAATAAGTGTCCAATTCGCCCAAAATGAAAGGAAGTGAATGCGTAAAGTACTGCGACAACAATAGAAAAATGTCGCGTGATGCCCATAGATCGTGAGGCCAAATACCCGGCCATAGCCGCAAGTGAGAAACCCAATAAGTAATATAAATTCTGAGCCGCAATAGATGTATTGAAAATCAAACCCAATAACTTTAAAACCAAGTAACTGCCTGTGTCTGCCGTGGGGTAATCGAGGTGGTTGGATCCAAACGGAAAGCCCGAGCGATCATTTGTGAAATACCAGCTGCCTTCGATGACACGTTGTACGTTCCATAAATACGCCAACCCATCGCCAGAATAGCTAAATGGCGTGACCAATTCCGGCAATAGGCCCTTCGGCCAGCCGCTCATGAGCAGGCTAGCGCCGACGAAAGCAAGCACTGCTAACGGCAACCAGATATGCCATTCACTTTTAAATACAGTTGAGATTGGTTTGGAAATCATTGTCAAGTTATCGGTTTCAAACGAGGAAGCTGAGCGGGGGAGTCGTCAAAAAACTTTTCGTAGCTATAATCGCCATGATTATTATGCTTCCTAGGAATTAACGCCATGTCACAAATCACGACTGGAATACGCTCAGTCCTGAGTAGCCCGAAAGTGTACGATATTTTTCAAGACTTGATGGGTGCTAAAAAAGTTAGACGAGAGCTGGTTGGCAAACATATTCGACCAAAGAGTGGCTACCGAATTCTTGATATCGGTTGCGGAACTGCAAGAATGTTGGATTATTTACCTGACGTTGACTATCACGGTTTTGATCTTAGCCAAGCTTACATCGATGAAGCCGTAAAGCGCTATGGTGCTCGTGGAAAGTTTAATTGCGCCATGCTTGAGCAGGCTACAGTAGACAACCTTGAGCCATTCGACGTTGTTATTGCTACTGGTTTACTTCACCATTTGGATGATGAGCAGTCACTTCGGTTGATGCAACTCGCGTGGTCAGCATTGAAGCCAGGCGGACGCTTGGTAACAAACGATCCTTGCTATACGGAAAAGCAAAACGTCATTTCTCATTTCCTCGTTAGTCGTGATCGCGGTCAAAATGTAAGAACGCTTCGAGAGTATCCTTTGCTTGCTGAGTCTACGTTTAAAAGCACAACAGCTGATATCAGGCATTGGGCATTTATTCCGTATACACGCTGTACTATGGAATGCACTAAATAGTTGAAAAATGCGTACTTAATATTAGCTTTAAATAAAAGTATTTTTATTCGAGTAACGGAATCAACTTTTCCCATACGTTATTCATCATGATGGGCTGTGCCAGCTCATTTTGATGATAGCCATAGCCATCATCTAAGGTGTACAGTGGATTGCCAAATATCCCTTTAAGTATTGGCACGTAGGTAGCCCCGGTAGCAAGAGCAGTTCCTGCGACCATCTGCGAATATGCATTGGCAAAGTCCGAGCCGTAAATCGACAGGGTTACATCCGCTAGCAAGGCTTTCGCACCGGCACTTCTCACCATATTAACCATCGTACTAAAGGTGGTGGCGATACTTGAATTAGAAAAACCAGCACGCGCATCGTTTGTCCCATGCGCCAAAATAACGTGCGTCGGTTTATAAAAATCCAGCAAGTCGGGTAGACGATTGATGGCTTCAAAACCGAACTCAGAGCCTAAGCTCGCGTTGATAACAGTGATGGGTGCAAATGCATCAATATTTTCGCTCTTCAGCCGATTGCGTAAGAGATCGGCATACATCTTTCCGGGTGGAATATTTTCGTAGTAGGTGCCATACAATTCAATGCCGTAACCTTGTGAGGTCGAATCTCCAAAGACAAGAATTACGGTTGGTTTTTTGGGTTTAACGACTGTTGATGCCGTACTGGTTCCATCAGCGCAGGCCGCTATCAGCAGCGTTGCAAAAAAAACGAGGATTAACTTGGAAAGTGTTTTATAGACGCGCATGTCGCAAATATCAATTTTGAGGGAATGAATAGACAGTTTCAGGGGCGAAAATCAGTGGTGCGATGCGTTTCAAGTACGTTTGTGCGGCATCAACAGTTAAGTGCCCATAATCAACGGAGGCCACTTTAACACCGTCTTCACTGTCACGGGTCAGGCAGCCGTCCGTGTTGCATAAAAAGTCCACACCTGAGATGTAGCTGATATTCAGTCGCGTGGCAATTTCGCGCATTTGTTTGTCATAGATCGGTAATTCCGCAACCAAACCAAAATCACCGTAAGACATGCGTAGCGGTGGTTTGGCAACAGTTTTGGTCTTTTTCCAAGTTTCCACAATGTTGTGCGGTAGAGAGTTGCGCCAATACGGGCTTGGCCCCATCAAAATGACTTTTTTCACACCGGCTTTTTTCAATTCGGCAACCGTTGAGTCGAGCTTTGTTAGATCGTATAGACCTGCAAAACCACCTTTGCCGTCTAGTCCGTACGACCAATAGGCATACATCATCACGATTTCTGGCTTGAGCTCTTTGATCAGTTTGAAGCTGTCGGTGTTGATTTCGTTACACCACGGGCGGGCGTCACCAATAATCGGTGGGCAAACCGCGCCAGTGCGTTGTGCCACGCCAAAGCGGTAGGCGCCAGTGTCTTGCAAATGCTTCAAACCTGGATACAAAGCCGCCGCGTGGGAGTCGCCCCATAAGAAAAGCAAAGGTCGTTTGTCTTTGTCGACACAAATTGGTGAAAACTCAGAAGAAGGGTGCCCCTGGTCCAAAATACATTGGCCAGTGCGCCAGCCTTCGTCTAATTTGGGTTGGTTGTTCAACAAAGCTTGGATGAACTTGGGGAATCTCAAACCAAAGCCACCGCGCTGGTAGGTGTAGCCACCAAGCATGGCTATGGCGAGCAGGATTGCGCACAAAGCCAGCGGGATTTTTTTAGTTTCAACAATCAAATTGCCAAAGCGAATCGGCCGCTCCACTAACCGATAAGTGAACCATGAAAGCATGACGCTCATGACAATCAAGCCCAGTTTCGTTGAAACTCCCAACGAGCCAAGTTTGATCTCCGCAAACACCAGCAGCGGCCAATGCCACAAATACAACGGGAAGCTGATAAGTCCCACCCAAACGAATAACCGGTTTGGCAATACAACTTG
>JAYWCQ010000317.1:0-8057 GCA_043780435.1 Polaromonas sp. | reverse complement strand
AAGCATGCGCTGAGGGATATCGACATGATAAAACTGACCGGTCTCCAGTATCAGATCATTTGAATCACCAACATGGGTGATCCAGACGCTGCCGTCAATACACTCAACCTCGCAACCCATGGGCTCAGGCAATTCCAAAGTACTGCCACGCTGTAAATGCTGGGTGTCGCAATTAGCTGGCTGGAGGGTAACGCGAGAGTTGGCCGAATTGGCCAGAGTTTTTGGGAGCCAAGCCGAGGGGTTGTGTAACGGGATGACGGGACTGAGCGCAGAAAGCATCATTTACTCCTTCGTTCGATAGTTACTGGTTGGGCACGCAAGCGTACAACGAAGAAATACAGATCACAAGTTATTAATCGTTGTTTATTAGTAACCAGAAGTGCTGAAGGACTTCGCTGCCTTGTTTTCTTTTAAGTAAGCGTCAATTTGCGTGTATAAAATAGAGGCAGGTTGTTCTCCTCATCCCCTAATATTTGGAAGAACTATGAAAAAAATGACTTTCTCTGTGATGGCTTTATTAGTTGCTTTGATCTCGGGTTGCGCCTCCATGTCTGCCAGCTCACCGGCCGTGATGAAGGACGGCATGATGGTTAACGCCAAGGGGATGACGCTGTACATCTTTGACAGAGACGTTGCTGCCAGCGCTAAGTCGGTTTGCAACGGCGATTGCGCTGTCAAGTGGCCACCCATGCTGGCTGCGAGCACCGACAAAGCAGCAGGCGATTGGACTGTGATCAGTCGCGACGACGGCAAAAAACAATGGGCTTACAAAGGCAAACCCCTCTACACATGGCCAGAAGACCAGAAGACCAGGAGCCAAGGGATAAATATGATGATAACTACAACAAAGTTTGGCACATCGTCAAGTAAGGCTGCACAAACATGAAGTTGCTTAAATCTCTCTTTTACATTTTTACCTTATTTGCTTTGTGCAGCGCGGTTTCGGCTGGCTATTTGCAGGTCAACGTGATTGACAAAGATGGCAAACCTGTGCCAAACGCGGTGGTTGTCTTGGTCTCGCCCAGCATAGGTGCACCCAAAATTGCATTGCTGCAGCAGCTAAGCATCAACCAAGAAAAAATGCAGTTTATTCCCGCTATTTCAATCGTTGGCGTTGGCGCAAAAGCACCTTTCACGAATAACGACCCTTGGGAGCACCATGTGCGCGGCTCTGCTGCTGGGGTGATGCAATTTAATGCAGATACGATAGATGGATTTGTGCTTCGTATAGACGGTAAAGCTGAAGGCAAAGCTGCAAAAACAGCCGATGCTGTTTTTGACAAAGCGGGTGCTATTTTGCTAGGTTGCCATTTGCACGCCTCCATGCGTGGCCACGTGTATGTGAGCGATTTCCCTTGGGCGATGCTGACCAATTCTGATGGCCTGGCAAACTTTGACGCAGTGCCTGAAGGAGCGTTACAAGTAAAGGTGTGGCATGCCGACCAATTTATTGATATTGCACCGCAACGTTTGACGTTAACTTCCTCACCCGTTAAAGCCACCATGCAACTGTCGGTGATTCCACGCAAAAAACGCGTTTGATCATTAACGTCATGCCTTGGTGTGATTCCTTTTAGTAAAGGCCAAGCGCCTTGCGCAACTCGCGTCCTGTGAATCGATGGCCTTTGCTGTGAGCTGATATTAGCCTGCACATGGTTGCATTGCAAGGTGCTGGCGTTCCTACATTCTGCGCAAGGCGCACCACAGCACCGCATAAATCGTCAATCTCTGTCGTGCGGCCATGCTGCACGTCGTCCCACATGGATGACCTGGCGCTGGCGTCCATGCGCAACATTTTTTTGGCTAGACGGGTGAAGATCCAATTCGGCAGTTTCAGCAGCATCGGCATGATGTGCGGTTTCACGGCGGCTAGCTGCTTGGGCTCAATGCCCGCTTTTTTCATGGCGGTAAGTGCTTCATGCTGCAGGGTTGCAAACACGTAGCGAAAGTCGCGATTCAGCAGTTGCTCGCGCAGTGGCAGGTCTGACAGTGCGTTGATCGGGTTGTTCACATTCAGCAGCAGCTTGCCCCACTGCACAGAGCGCATGTCGCTGGATGCGTTAGCTTTTAGCCCCGCAGCATTGAATTTTGCAACCAATTCAGCCGTTACTTCAGATTGTTCAATATAAATCTGCCCCATCGTTGCGCGGTGCACATGCGTGGCAGACTTCATCACCACGTTGTACGGCACCATGCCAGCCAGCACCGTCATATGCGGTGCCACTTTTGAAATACGTGCCACGTTGTCTACGCCGTTTTGCAGCGACACAATCACTGTGCCGGCAGGGCAGCTGTCTGCAAGCTCCTGCGCGGCAGCGATCGTCGCGCCGCCTTTGACGCACAACAACACAACGGTGGTTTCGCTTGCCTTAATCCCCATGTTCGAACATGCCAGTTTGAGGTTGGACGCGACGGATATCTGCTGCAACGCAGAATCTGGCTTTAAATCTGCAGCCACATGCGCTTTGAAGCCTTGCAAATCGGTAACCGTCAAACCACTCAGCGCCAGTGGCTCAGTCGTGCGCGGTCTGCCCACCAAAGTAACCCGTTCACCCGCAGCCGCCAAGCGGCCACCGACGTAACAACCAATCGCGCCTGCGCCTAATATGATGATATTCATGTCATCAGTTTACAGGCATATTCAGTTGCTCAATATGCGTCTTTTTCTTAACCGCCTAATTTTTGTCTTAAGTGCGAAAGCGGCCGTCTCACGCCATCTGTTCAAAAAATACTTGCTCATTTAATACAGAAAAATCCGTTTTTGAGAAACGGCAGGTTTAAGATACAGCCATGATTTCGAACGCATTTTTCAAAAAAATTGACGCACAGGTAAGTCCCAAAGTACTGGCCTTTGACGTCTTTGGTACCGTCGTTGATTGGCATAGCAGCATTGCACGTGAGGTGCTTGCTATCAAATCAGATGTTGATGCCGACGCTTTCGCCCTCGCATGGCGTGCCGGCTACGTGCCCGCCATGCGCCGGGTGATGTCGGGTGGGTTGGGTTGGACACTGATTGACGACTTGCACAGACTCATCTTGGACGATATTTTGCTGACATTTGGCATGACCGATCTGTCTGAAGCGCAACGCCAGCAGCTCAACCTGGCGTGGCATCGTTTGGATGCCTGGCCGGACGTGGTAGCGGGTTTGACGCGGCTCAAATCAAAATTCACGATTTGCACGCTGTCCAATGGCAACATCGGCCTGCTCACCAACATGGCCAAGCGGGCCGCACTGCCATGGGACTGCATCTTGTCCGCCGAAGTGTTCAAAGCCTACAAGCCCGACCCCGCCACGTATTTGGGTGTCGCCAAGGTCTTCAACGTAGCGCCGCAAGAGGTGATGTTGGTCGCAGCGCACCAAGATGATTTGGCGGCGGCCAGAGCTTGCGGCCTGCAAACAGCCTACATCGAGCGACCGCTGGAGTTTGGCAACAACCATCCCAAAGACGTGTCGCCCCATGCGGCAAACACCTACCACGCGGTGAATTTTCTGGAGCTGGCAGTGCAGCTCGGGTGTTAGCTAGTCACGGTGATGGCTCAGCTGCGTGTTCAGTTGTTAGCCTCCCGCCGCGCCACCCAAATCGTCGCTGCACTGATGACCACGCCACCGATGATGGCGTTCAGCGTCGGCACATCGCTGAACAGCAGCCAGCCCATCAGGGCAGACCACACCAGCTCTAAAAACTTGAGCGATTGGGTGGATGAAATGTCCGCCTTTGAAAACGATTTCGTCAAAAAATAATGCCCCGCCGTGCCCAATGCGCCACTCAGCAAAAAGCCCGCCCATTGCCAAGCGCTGGGCCAGGTCCAATCCAACAGCGCCATGGGCAAACTGAGGAGTGACACGGTGATAGCCTGCCACACCATAATCGTGCCGGTCGATTCATAGCGGGTCAGCGCTTTAGTCACCAAAAAAGATGCGGCAAACAGCGGCGCAGACACCAGCATAGCCAGGTGAAACCAGCCCGAGTTGCCGCCCGCCGCGCTGTGGCTCATAGAAAACTGCGGCCCCACGACGACCAGCACGCCGGTAAAGCCAATCAGCGTCGCCAGCCAGCGCTCCCAGCGCATGGGTTCTTTCAAAAATAGATATGCACCCAGCATGATAAAAATCGGCCCCGAAAAGCCAATCGCCGTGGTGTTTGCCAGCGGAATATTCGGCAAAGCGGTGAACCAGAAACACAAGGCCAGCGTGTGCAAGCCTCCGCGTGTGAACTGCCCCTTGATGTTTTGTGGCTTGTAGGCAGCCATGCCGTTTTTGAAAATCAGGGGCAAAAGCAGCAGTAAACCGGCGGAATAGCGCAAAAACTGCGTTTCAAAGGGCGGCAGGTTTTTGGCCAGCAAGCGCAGCAGCGCGTTCAACATGCTGAACGTCAAACCCGCGCACGCTGCCAGCAAAATGGCTTGCATGCCGGGCGACAGGTGGCCAGTGTGTTTGTGAATGTGACTTCTAAACAATGAGATGAACCACGCGATCAACCTCACAAAGGGGTTAGCGGTTGCGTGGGTTTGAGAGGGAAGGTTCAAATTCGGCATCTACAAACGAAGTATGCCTGAGGACCTTGCAGTCATCAGGCATCTTTTGCGCCTAAGCGACAGGAATAAGATTGACGCTTATTTCACTTCAACAATAAACTCTTCACGCGGGCGGCGAATTTTTGTCAACTTCTCCAACCAATCTTTGCCTTCTTCGCGGTAGCCCAGCGGCATGATGGCGACGCTGCGCAGGCCACGCGCAGACAAATTCAAAATTTCGTCAAAGCTTTTCGGGTCAAAGCCTTCCATCGGCGTGCTGTCCACATGCTCATAGGCGGCGGCAATCAGCGCTGCGCCCAGACCAATGTAAGCTTGGCGGGCGGCGTGCTCAAAGTTCACTTGTGGGTCACGCGGCGGGTACATACTCAGCAACATCTTGCGATAGCCTTCCCAACCCTCGTTCGTACCGCCGCGCTGCGCGTTGGTCATGTCAAAGTGGTGGTTGATGCGCTCCGCTGTGTAGTTGTCCCACGCTGCGAACACCAGCAAATGCGAGCCATCGGTGATCTGCGCTTGGCCATTCGCCTTGGCTTGGAGCTGCTCGCGCACCGCAGGGTTGGTCACCACAATGATTTCAAACGGTTGCAAACCGCTAGACGTAGGCGCCAGCCGGGCTGCTTCCAAAATACGCTCCACCTTCTCTTGCGGCACATCCTTGGCCGGGTTCATCTTTTTGGTGGCGTAGCGCCATTGGAGTCTGCTGATTAAATCTGACATAAGCACTTTCGAGGGGGATTGTAAGAGATGAGCCGCTTCACGCCTCCGGTAAACATCAGCAAAGACGAGCAGTACGTCATTTAAATGGGGTGCAGATCAGCATTAACAAGTTCAATAGGCTGGTTTGTATCGCCTAGGAGACACGTTCGCGCGCTGCGAGACTGATTTCGCGTCAAACTTCAGCTAATACGCTATGCCCAAACGCCTGCCAAACTTCAACACAAAATTCAAGATCGGAATAACTGTATGACAACCTCAGCCCTTCCCGCAGGTCTGCAACTTCGCTCACTGGTCAAAGCCAATGGCGAACTCGAAGTTTCACTCATCAGCCAAGCCACACCCACACCAGCGGCCGATGAGGTGGTGATCCGTATCGAAGCCACACCTATCAACCCGTCTGATTTGGGTTTGCTCTTTGGCGCGGCCGATCTGAGCACCATCAAAGTCAATAACGGAACCTCAGCCAACCCCAGTATCACAGCGCAAATCCCCGAGCGTGCCATGAAAAGCATGGCCGGTCGCTTAGACCGATCTTTACCTGTGGGCAACGAAGGCGCGGGCGTGGTGGTTGCCGCCGGTTCCTCAGCAGAAGCTCAGGCGCTGTTGGGTCAAACCGTGGCAGTGCTGGGCGGTGCCATGTACGCTCAATACCGCTGTATCGCTGTCGACCAGTGCCTGCTGCTGCCGCCCGACACCACGCCTGCCGAAGGTGCCTCTTGCTTTGTCAACCCGCTTAGCTCACTGGGCATGGTTGAAACCATGCGGCGCGAGGGGCACGCAGCGCTGGTGCACACCGCAGCCGCGTCCAACCTGGGTCAAATGCTCAACAAAATTTGCATCAAAGACAACATACCCTTGGTCAACATCGTGCGCAAACCCGAGCAGGCCGCGCTGCTCAAAGGCATAGGCGCCAAGTACGTGTGCGACGAATCATCACCCACCTTCATGGCAGACCTTACTCAAGCGCTGGTGGAAACGGGTGCGACCATCGCCTTTGATGCCACAGGAGGAGGCGACTTGGCAGGGCGTATCCTCACCTGCATGGAAGCCGCCTTGAACCGCACAACCACTGAATACAGCCGCTACGGCTCTACCACCCACAAACAGGTTTACATCTACGGCGGTCTGAACACCAGCCCGACCGAGTTTGTGCGCAACTTCGGCTTCAGCTGGGGCATGGGCGGCTGGTTGTTGTTTCCATTTTTGCAAAAAATCGGTGCTGAAGCCGCACAAACCCTGCGCAACCGCGTCGCTGCTGAGATCAAAACCACTTTTGCCAGCAAATACTCCAAAGTGATTTCACTGCAAGAAGCCCTGGAGCTTGACGCCATAGCCATCTATGGCCAGCGTGCAACGGGTGCTAAATACTTGATTAACCCGAATAAGGGGTGACTAAGACGTCAACCAAAGCGAGCATTGCGCTCAATCGTTACCTTAATTGATACCTTAATCGTTGTGGTTCCGCGTAACTTTTGAACGCAGCACCTTGGTATCCGAGCGCTGGCTTTTCGTATCCAGCCGCCGCAATTTGGAGGCTCTGCTAGGCTTGGTCGCTTTGCGAGTAATGGGCGCAAACTCCACAGAATGAATAATCTCATGCAACCGCAGCATCGCGTCCAACCGGTTCATATCTTGTGTGCGGTGCTGCTGCGCTTTGATAATCAATTCACCCGCTTTGGTAATACGAGAATCATGCAGCGCCAATAATCGCTCTTTCACATCGTCCGGCAGGGAAGACGCCCCGATGTCAAACCGCAGGTGAATCGCACTCGACACCTTGTTGACATTCTGCCCACCCGCACCCTGCGCCCGAATGGCGGTGAGTGTGACTTCGGATTCGTTGATGTCAAGCGGTAATCCCCCCATTATTAGCACCACTGCTTGGTAGAGGGTTGATGAACCAGTTTGTAGGCTTGTAGTTTTTGATTGGGCGTCAGCCCATTCAAAGCCATGCTTGGCCTGTCATGATTGTATGACCACTGCCATTTTGTAGCGGCATCTTGAACCTCTTCAATGCTGCAAAACAAATTCGGACTAAGCAATTCGTAACGCATGGTGCGGTTGAAATGCTCGATATAAGCGTTTTGCTGCGGGTTGCCCGGCTGGGTAAACCACAACGCAATCCCGCGCCTTTGTGCCCATTCCTTCATCTCTTGGCTGATGTACTCCGGCCCGTTGTCGCTGAGAATGACGCTGGGTTTGCCCCGCCACTCAATCACCTGATCCAACGCCCGTGTCACCCGTGCCGTAGGCAGCGAACAATCGATCTCAGCACACAGCAACTCCCGGTTAAAGTCATCAATCACGTTCAAACTCCTGTAGTTGCGCCCATCACTGAGCTGATCGTGCATGAAGTCCATCGACCACACCGCATCGGATTCAGGGGTGCTTGTAGCTTTTGAGGGCGTTCGCGCACAATGCGCTGGTGCGGTTTGATCCGCAGGTTCAGTCGAAGTTGGCAGTAAACACGTCAAACTGACGCTGTGCAAAGCGCAGCTGCGCAGGATGCTGATACCGCGCAACTCAACCGTGTGCTGCGCCATCTGTTTGCGTACAGACAGCGCTACCACTTTTTTGCCAGGGCTTCTTTCAAAATCTCAGCGTCCAATTGGACATCCGCATACATCTTTTTTAAGCGCTTTTTCTCAGTCTCAAGCTCTTTGAGCCGACTGATCAAACTGGCATCCATGCCGCCAAACTTGCTGCGCCATTTGTAATACGTTGCGCTGCTCATGCCGTGTTCACGGCAAAGAACGGGCACTGGCGTGCCCGTTTCCCCTTGCTTCAAGATGGCCATGATGG
>JAYWCQ010000316.1:0-6703 GCA_043780435.1 Polaromonas sp. | reverse complement strand
CGTCAAATGCTTGAAGTAATGGCTGACGATGTACTCATCCGTCACGCCAATGCCACCGTGCAACTGCACCGCTTGCTGGCCCACAAAACGCATGGAATTACCCAATTGGTACTTGGCGCGCGCCATGGCAGCGCGGCGCTCTGCGGCTGGGGCATTGAGCTTCAGTGCAGCGTAGTAGCTCATGGAACGCGCTAATTCCAGCTGCATCTTCACATCTGCCATGCGGTGGCGTAGCGCTTGGAAGCTGCTGATGACCACGCCAAACTGCTTGCGGGTGTTCATGTACTCGGCGGTGATGGCGACGGTTTTGTCCATCGCACCCACGGCTTCAGCACAGATCGCGGCAATACCGATGTCCACACCGTGCTCCAAAGCCGTTAAACCTTCCAATGTGACCAGCTGGGCGGGCGTGTTGGTCAGCCTCAACTCGGCTGCACGGCCACCGTTTTGCGTGCCATAACCAGCCGTTGCAACGCCAGCGCCGCTACACTCTACCAAAAACATCGCCAGCTTGCCATCTAGCATCGCAGGCACCAAGAAAGCATCGGCTTTGTCACCCGCCGACACTATACTTTTAATAGCATTTAAGGTATATTTATCGCTGGCTACATCTATTTTTGATGCTTTTGCAGCACAAACATTCAAGTCATACCGAGCAGCGCGCTCTTGGTAGGCCAAAACGACCAGTGCCTCGCCCGCTGCGATTTTAGGCAACCATGCAGCCTTTACATCGGCAGGCGCATAGCCTGACAGGAGACCGCTGGCGATCAAGGTTTGTGCAAAAGGCTCCAGCACGATGCCTCGCCCCAGCTCCTCCATCACGACCATGCCCTCAACCGGGCCCATGCCTAAGCCGCCATCTTCTTCTGAAATATACAAACCGCCCAGCCCCAGCTCGGCGATTTCAGTGAAGGCTTCTCTCGAGAAGCCACCGATTTTTTCAATGCCACGGCGACGCTCAAAGGTGTAGGCTTTGTCTACCCACTTACGTACAACATCGCGCAATTGTTCTTGATCGTCTGTGAAGTCGAAATTCATGATGTAAGTCCTATTATTCTTGCTGTTCTGTTGCTGTTTAGCCGATGTTTAACCGAGAACCGTTTGCGACACGATGTTGCGCTGCACTTCGTTTGAACCACCGTAAATCGTGGTTTTACGCATGTTGAAGTAAGTACTCGCTAACGGCGCGTTGTGCGCAGCACCACCCGGAAAGGCTTGCAACCCGGCACCAGCTTGGTTGCCTTGCCAGCCGGCTTCCATGGCCTCGCGCAGCAAAGGCAAGGCATAGGGGCCAGCGGCCAGCATCATGAGCTCTGAATAACGCTGTTGGATTTCGCTGCCACGGATTTTCAGCAGACCGGCCACATCAAGCGAGTTTTTTCCCGATTTTTCGGCGCTCAACACACGCAGCACCATCATTTCCAGCGCGACCACATCAACCTCAAGTTTGGCGATTTCATCGCGGAAACGAGTGTCACTCCACACACCTTCTGCTTTGGCGATGCGTTTCAGACGCTCCAACTCACGCTTTGCACGGTTCACATCGGCAATATTGGTGCGCTCGTGGCTAAGCAAATGTTTAGCGTATGTCCAGCCTTTGTTTTCTTCGCCAACCAGGTTTTCAGCGGGAACTTCAACGTTGTCAAACCAAACTTCGTTCACTTCTGCATCACCGTCCAACAACACAATCGGTCGCACTGTGACGCCCTTGCTCTTCATGTCGATCAGCAAAAAACTGATGCCGGTTTGTGGTTTGCCTTCGTTGCTGGTGCGTACCAGGCAGAAAATCCACTCGCCATACTGACCCAGCGTTGTCCAGGTCTTTTGACCGTTGACGATGTATTTATCGCCGACTTTTTCTGCTTTGCACTTGACCGATGCCAAGTCCGAACCCGAACCTGGCTCGCTGTAGCCTTGGCTCCACCACACCTCGCCACTGGCGATACCGGGCAAATGTTGCTGCTGCTGTTTCGCATTGCCAAAAGCCATGATGACGGGCGCCACCATCACAGGACCAAACGGTATGACGCGAGGTGCGCCAGCGCGTGCGCACTCCTCTTCAAACAAATGCTTTTGCACCGCGTTCCAGCCCGGACCGCCAAACTCTTTGGGCCAACCATGACCCAGCCAGCCTTTTTTGCCCAAAATTTTGGCCCATGACTGCATGTCATCACGCGTCAAGTTCAAATCGTTGTGAACTTTGTGCGATAGGTCTTTCGGCAGATTAGCAGCCACCCATGAGCGGATGTCTACGCGAAACTGTTGTTCTTCAGGGGTGAACGCTAAATCCATGGTTGCTTATCTCCAAATAATACTAATCTCAAGCTGGCTTTGAATATAGCACGACCGTGCTTTTATAACTGTCATGGCTGAGACAGGCCCAACTCTTTACCCAAATTTTCGACGATTTGACGCAAATGCGCCATCTCTAGCTCCAAAACACGGATGCGTTGGTGAATCACAGACGCTTCGTTGGCCGCCAGATCCTGCGCTTCGTTTTCTGTGGCCAGCAGCGTCAAATCAATCGGACCGCACAGCAAATGTGCCCAGCGCTGCTCCCGTGCACCGGGGGCGCGTGGCAGTTTTTGCGCCAGTGGCCCACCTTTTTCGGCAGATCGGTCTTGCAGTTCTTCCAAAAATCCTTCAACCGACGACATATCAGCAAATTTGTACCAGCGCTCTGTATTGAGGCGCAATTCACCGGCTGTCTGTGGGCCACGCAGTATCAGCATGCCCAAGATAACCGCAGATTGCTCGGGCACGCCTATGGAACGCTGAAAGTTATGCTCAAAACGTGTGCTGCGGCTACCACTCACCTCTCGAATCAAAGGTTGTTGTGTAGAATTAGCTATTGATTTCATAGCAATTAAAGCATTAGATACGACGGCCTCACTCAATTCCATGCTTGGAAAACGACTGCTCTTTTGATTGCAGCCCAAAACCAACGAATTCAAGGTTAAGGGGTAACTGTCTGGCACGGTACGGGCTTTTTCCATCAACGTGCCTAAAACGCGCGCTTGAATAGGACTTAAAACCGGCAAAATAAATGCACTGGATGAGGGGGTGGCAGTTTCAGAGCGATGTTCCAAAGCGATAATTCCAATAAAGTAAGTGACGAGAAAAATAAAAACAACACATCAAAATACAAACACCATGAAGAATATCGTTATTTTGATCTCTGGCGGCGGCTCTAACATGGCTGCCATCGTTAAAACCGCAAAAAACCAAAATTGGGCAACGACTTTGAATGCCCGTGTGGCCGCTGTTATCAGCAACCGTGCTGATGCTGCAGGTTTGCAGTGGGCGAAAGAGCAAAGCATCAGTACCGCGAGCCTTGACCACAAGGCCTTCGATTCGCGTGAAGCCTTTGACCAAGCGCTGATTCAGCAAATCGACGCACACAACCCAAGCCTGGTGGTGTTGGCTGGGTTTATGCGTATTTTGACACCTGCTTTTGTAGCGCATTACAGCGGTCGATTGATCAACATCCACCCATCACTGCTACCTGCTTTTACCGGTTTACACACGCACCAGCGCGCGATTGATGCAGGCTGCAAATTAGCCGGCGCGACGGTGCACCAAGTTACTGCGGAGTTGGATGTGGGCCCGATTTTGGCGCAGGCTGTTGTCCCTATTTTGGACACCGACACCGCAGCGACATTAGCCCAAAGGGTATTGTCGCAAGAGCACTTGATTTATGCGCAAGCGGTTGCATCACTCATCAAGTATGGTCTTTAAATGCTGTATGCAAAGCTGCGCGTGAAGTTGCATGACCCTGCAGAATAAAACAATTCAACTTTTTTAGTCAGATGGCAATACTGCTATTTTTTTATATAGCAAAAGGCGTAAATAACCATTATTTCAACGACTTTTGCTTATTATTAGTTTTACCAGGTTTGAATTACCGTATTTTTAGCAACTTTAGTATTCACACTGCTGATTTTTTTACCGGAAATCGTCTTAATTCACCTCGTTTTTAGCAAATATGTCACGTTTGCTATCTGTTTTTACCATTTCTTACAACTCTGTTGTGCATTCCGTTGTTTAGATTGACTCGTGCCATTGGTACTTATTGAGTCACCGTTACATAATTTATTTGCGTTCATTAGATTCACTAATTGGACACCTTTAAATTTGCAACAGGTAATTCAATATGTATCAATCAAATACCTCTCTCGCCTCTCTCTCTTTACCATCACCAATCCAAACCCGGACTGCTGTTTCTAGCAAAATCTGTGCAGAAGAATCACTGCCCTTCAGCCTCAAAATTGTGAGCACCCAGGCCGAGCTGAACCAAGCTGTACTGATTCGCCAAGCCGCCTACGACAGACATTTGCCAGAATTCGCCAAATCACTGGTGAAACCTGAAGCCGCTGACTTTGAAAAAGGCACGGTCGTGCTCTTGGCGGAGTCAAAAGAAGACGGCTCGGCTGTGGGCACCATGCGCATCCAAACCAATGCATACAAACCGCTGTGTTTGGAGCAATCCATAGACTTGCCGCAATGGCTCAAAGAATCACCGATGGCGGAAGCGACGCGTTTGGGCGTGACCAACCAAGTGGGTGGCCGCTTGGTGACCACGGCCTTGTTCAAAGCCTTTTATATGTACTGCCAGCAAATTGGCGTCGAATGGATGGTGATTGCAGGCCGTGCGCCCGTGGACCGCATGTACCAGCGCATGTTGTTTGACGATGTTTTCCCAGGCCAAGGCATGATTCCTCTCGCCCACGCCAGCAATTTGCCGCACCGCGTGATGCAATTCAATGTGAAAACTGCTTTTGAGCGCTGGTCAGCGGTCGATCATCCACTTTTGAAATTTGCTGCGCTGACGCATCACCCAGACATCACACTGGATATTCCACGCAAACCCTTGGCTATGCCCATCGAGATGCCTATCATGGCCGCGCCTACCTCAACCTTTGTCGCCGCACCTGCCATCATGCCGATCAAGACCACCCAAAGCATCCCAACTTTGGAATTGAACTTACCAACGGCCAATCCGCCAAGCCCAGCTACCGCCAACCATTACGCAATGTAAAAGCTTTAAACATGTCGGAATGCCTAGATTGCTATATTTTTCATAGCAATATATCCATATAATACGCTGGCTATAGCCATCTTATACCTTATTTTGAGCTATTCCAGCTTACTCTGGCTTTATACCAGCCGCTTTGATGGTTTTTTCCCAAAAAGCGGTTTCATTTTTCACCAAAGTGTCTAAAGCCGCAGGCGGCAAGTAGCGCAACTCAATACCTGCGCCGTCAGCGCGGGTTTTGGTTTCTGGCAGTTCTAAAGCCGTTTTGATGTGGCCACTGAGTCGATTCACCACGTCTGGGGGTGTGCCAGCCGGTGCAAAAATACCGACCCAGGCCTCTAATTCAAAGCCTTTCATACCGGCTTCTGCCGTCGTCGGCACAGTTGGCAGGCCTGGATGACGCGTTTTTCCCGTCACCGCAAAGCCTTTCAGCTTGCCGGCCTGCACATGCCCCATCACCGACGGCGGTGTGGTCATGAACACCTGCACTTGGCCTGACAACACGTCTTGAATCGCCGGGCCAGAGCCACGATAAGGAATGTGCACCATGCTGGTTTTGGTTTGCAGCTTGAACATCTCTGTGCCGATGTGCGACAGTGAGCCGTTGCCTTGGCTGGCGTAGCTGAGTTTGCCGGGGTTGGCGCGCACGTAGGTGATGAATTCAGCCAAATTATTCGCTGGGATGGAAGGGTGGACGGTCAACACATTGGTCGCCACGGTGATCAGCGCCACAGGCACGAAGTCTTTCTGCGCCCACGGTAGTTTGGGTGTCAGGTTGGGGTTGCCCACATGGTAGGCCGAGTAAGAATTGAGCAGTGTGTAGCCGTCCGGGTTCGCCCGTGCCGCAAATTGGTAGGCCACATTACCACCGCCGCCACCTTTGTTGTCCACAAGCACCGATTGGCTGGTTACTTTGGCCAATGAATCGGACAAAATCCGCGCCGATGCGTCCACAAAACCGCCAGGCGGGTTGGGCACGACTAAGGTGATGGATTTGGTGGGATAAGCCTGCGCGGCAGCCAGTGCAGCAGTTAAGACCAAAGATAGTCCCGCCAAACCCTTGATAAATGCACATCTCTTCATATTGTCTCCGTTGTTAAGCTGTCACCTGAATTGTTCGTTGGGTTGTCACCCAAATATTTAAACCTCGGCTGCATCACACCATCAATCAACACCGTTTCGTTGAACATCGCAGCCGGGCGCACCCACAAGCCGCGCTGACCGTACAAAGCCCGGTACAGCGTCATCGGTTGCAGGTCTTCCGAGTGCCTCACGGTGTCGACGACCTCATATTCACCCCCTTTGTAATGCCGGTAAAAGCCCGGTTTGGTGGTGATAAAAGGTGGCAAATGTTCAGAATGTGATTCAGTCATACAGCTACTATAGATGAATCAAAGCCATTCTTGATGGCTTTAGGCGGATAAGCGTGGGAAAATGGGGGTTATGCATCCACAAATAATCCTAGAAGCCTGCACCGAACTTGTTCGGTTGACCCTCAAATTTGACCACCCCACCGACGCCATCGTCGCCAAGTTTTTCCGTGACAACCGCGGTTTTGGCCCGCGCGAACGCGCTACGCTGACCGACACCGTTTACAGCGTGCTGCGCAACAAGCTGCGTTTCGACCACTTTGCCCCCTCTGGCAGCGGCGGCAAAGAGCGGCGTCTG
>JAYWCQ010000315.1:0-3108 GCA_043780435.1 Polaromonas sp. | reverse complement strand
CGCTGTCGCTGTACTTGGAAGTTTTCATGAAAAGTCTTTCTGCCCAACTGGGCTTGAAATTCTACTTTTACATGATGCTTTTTTTAGGGGGGATTACCTATTCATTTGGTTGCAAGGGTAAAAATGGGTATGCACCCTTTTGTAGAAATAACTGATTATTAGCACCGATTTATTGTGTTTTCGTGCTTAAATTGCTTTAAGCCATCTGGAACTTTTATCAAATCGAGCTATCATCTACAGCATGCGTCGCTTCATCTTCATATTGATGGTTGCACTACTCCCGCTGCAGGGCTGGAGTAGTGTAGCTATGTCGACTGAGATGGCTAGTATGCAACTTGCAAGTACGCAGTCGCACAGCGCTGCTGCATTCATGGAAATGTCGCCTGAGTGCGCTTTACGCATGAGTGCAGCAAAATCTCAAGATACAGATAACAGCGATGCGTCAAACCAAGTGTGCTCAGACTGCCAAGCCTGTCACCTCCTTGCAGTGGCTGAACTTTTCCAAACTGTCAGCAAAGCGACTTTCAGCGCTTCATTTGAGCGGTCTGCACTGCATTACTTTGCCAGTGCTGATTTGCAGCTCAGTCAAAAACCACCGATTCTCTCCGCTTAAAGCCCAAACTCCGTCTGCACTTTGTTGTGGACGGTGACTTCTGGGCAATTCGAGCTCTCTGCATCTGCACATGAGGCCTGTTGCCTTCGCCATTGAAATTGGCGAACGCATAGACGTTATTTCCTCATGCTGCGCATTAAAAACTTTAAATCAGAAATACACATCATGAAAAAACTATCTTTACTAGCCCTTCCACTATTGTTTATCGCCGCTTGCGCCCAGGCTGCGTTGCCCGTCACGAATGCGGAAATTCGCAAAATTGATGTGACTACTAAAACCGTCACGTTGAAGCACGAGGACATTAAAAACCTAGGCATGATGGCAATGACCATGTCGTTCCCCGTCAAAGAGGGGGTTGCATTGGACAAACTGAAGGCCGGTGACAAGGTCAAATTCACAGCGGACATGGTCAAAAGCACCATGACTGTGATGTTCATTGAGTTGATCAAGTAAAAACTACACCGTACAAACCATGACAAGCCATTAAGTTGGTCTGGCATGGTTGTATGGGGTAGTTTGCTTTGTTTATAGGGAGCTCTTATGAAAATCAAAAATACTGTCGCGGTGCTGGGCATAGTCATCACGCTTCCACTGGTTGCCTATGCGCAAGCAACCTTGTCTATAGAAAAGGCGCAAGCACTAGCTATACAGCGCTCGACACTACTTGTCGCGCACGAGGCTGCGAGCAAAGTTGCCCGAGAAATGGGTGTTGCAGCTGGACAACTGCCCGACCCAATTTTGAAGCTGGGTGTCAACAACTTACCTATTGACGGTGCAGATCGCTTTAACTTGACCCGTGACTTCATGACCATGCGTTCCGTAGGCGTGATGCAAGAATTCACGGGTGAAGAAAAGAGAAAAGCTCGCAGCAATCGGTTTGAAAGAGAAGTTGAGTTGGTGAATGCAAACCGTAACCTCACGGTAAACAATGTACAGCGTAGTACGGCTATTGCGTGGTTAGACCGCTATTACCAAGAACGAATATTAGAAGTATTGGTACGCCAGCGTGATGAAGCCAAACTACAAATCGAAACCTCTGATGCAGCCTACCGGGGTGGGCGTGGTTCACTCAACGATGCATTTGCAGCCCGCACAGCGGTGGTTCAGATCGAAGACCGTATGGCGATGGTGGCGCTGCAAGTAGGCACATCTCAAATTCAACTGAACCGCTGGATTGGCGATGCGGGAGTCTATGTTTTAGACGCGCTCCCGTTGATGGATCGTGTGCCTTTCAGCGAAGACCACTTGGACGCACAGTTGTTACATCACCCCCAAATAGCAGTCATGCAAAGCCAAGAAGTTGTTGCACAGGCGGATGCCAATGTGGCACTTGCCAACAAACATGCGGATTGGACGGTTGATATCATGCTCAACCAACGTGGGTCGGCTTACTCAAATATGGTCTCTATCAACGCCTCCATACCTTGGCAGTGGGATCCAAAAAACCGTCAAGATCGTGAAGTGAGTGCCAAGCTGGCAACTGTTGAGCAGCTTCGCGCTGATCGTGCAGATGCCATCCGTAACCACATCGCAGAAATACGTGTCATGTTGCGAGAGTGGCGTGGCAATCAGGCTCGCCTGCGCAAATACGACGACACCATTTTGCCGCTAGCTAAAGAACGCACCAGCGCTGCACTTGCCGCCTACCGAGGTGGCGCTGCGGCTGCCAGCACGCTCAGCGCCGTGTTGGAGGCACGTCGCATGGAAGTGGATGTGCAGCTAGAACGTTTGCGCTTAGACATGGAAACCGCTCGTTTGTGGGCACAACTCAATTATCAAAACACAATTATCAGTGGTGAGTCAACACCACAGCCAAACAAGGAACTGAAATGAAACACAAGCACATAATTATTGGGGTCATCTCTGTGGGATTACTCGTAGGCGCTGGTATCGGTGCTTATTGGGTTGGCATGAATCAAGGCATGGCTATGGGCGCAGGTGCTCAAACAACCGGTGTGGCATCTCCTGCTGGTGCCAGCACAGGTTCTGTGCCCCAAAGCATTGCCGAAGGAGAAGAAGCCACGCGTCGGCACATCACCACAGGCATCAAAGCTGGCGATGTTGATTCGGTCGCTGGACGTAAGGTGCTGTACTACCACGACCCGATGGTACCCGGCAACAAGTTCGACAAACCGGCCAAATCACCGTTCATGGACATGATGCTGGTGCCGGTGTATGCGGGCGCGCAGGGCGCCGACGGCAGCAACGTGACGGTCAGTCCGCGTGTGCAGCAAAACCTGGGGCTGCGCACTGCCGAGGTGACACAGGGCACACTCAGCCCACAGTTGTCGGCTATTGGCAGCATTGCCTGGAACGAGCGTGACCAGTCCGTCATTCAGGCGCGCGCCACCGGCTTTATCGAGAAGCTGTATGTGCGCGCCACGCTCGATGCGGTGCGCGCAGGCCAGCCGTTTGCAGACCTGTATGTGCCCGACTGGGTGGCTGCGCAGCAGGAGTTTCTGGCTGTCAAAAAGGCCGCGGGCAATGACGTGCTG
>JAYWCQ010000314.1:0-2806 GCA_043780435.1 Polaromonas sp. | reverse complement strand
CGCTGCGCAAGCATGGATTTGCCCGAGCCCGGCGGACCCACCAGCAAGGCGCTGTGGCCGCCCGCTGCCGCTATTTCCAGGGCGCGTTTCGCACCGGCTTGTCCTTTGACATCTAGAAAGTCCAAATATTTAGACACATTGGCTTCGGTGCTGATGGGCTCGGCCAGCGCTTGGCTCCAGCCCTCCACGGGTTCTAAGCTGGGCTCGCGGACAAACTGCGCGACGACGTCTAATAAGTGCTTGGCGCGATACACCATGGCGTCGGGAACTAGGGCGGCTTCGGCGGCGCTGGCTTCGGGCAGCACCAATTTGGGGCAAATGGCCATTTTCCGCAGCGCCAAACTCATCGCCAAAGCGCCGCGCACGGGTCGCAGCTCGCCGCCCAAGGACAATTCGCCGGCAAATTCATAGTCCGTCAGTTTGCTCGCTTCTATTTGCCCACTGGCGGCCAAAATGCCCAATGCGATGGGTAAATCGAAACGGCCAGAGTCTTTGGGCAAATCTGCGGGCGCTAAATTGACAGTGATGCGCTTGTTGCTGGGAAAATCTAAGCCTGAGTTTTGCAGTGCGGAGCGCACCCGTTCACGCGCCTCTTTCACCTCAGTCTCAGCCAAACCGACGAGTGTGAAGCTGGGCAGACCGTTGGCCAAATGCACCTCCACGGTGACTGAAGGTGCATCCAGCCCCAAAACAGCGCGACTTTGCACCATTGCGAAACCTGTCATGATTTTCTCCCTAGTTTGGTGCATTGATAGCTTTTAGCGCATCAAGCATGAATATTGACTGACGAGAACGAGAAGTAATTTGTTAAAAATAACTGCTTATTATTACAGCTGTTATTTTATACAGCTTGTAGCGTAACGTGTTTTAAGGTTCAACACAAGCCCTGAATTCGCCTTTTATCACCACAGACGCACTAAATTGGCACGCAATCTGCTTTATTGGTTCATCATTTTGATAAAGGAGAACCCATGAAACTTGTAACTGCCATCATCAAACCCTTTAAGTTGGACGAAGTGCGAGAAGCGCTCTCCGCGATTGGGGTGCAAGGCATCACCGTGACTGAAGTTAAAGGATTTGGCCGCCAAAAAGGCCATACCGAGCTGTACCGCGGCGCGGAATACGTGGTCGATTTTTTGCCAAAAGTCAAAATCGAAGCGGCTGTCAGCACCGAATTGGTGGACCAAGTGATTGAAGCGATTGAAACCGCTGCCCGTACCGGAAAAATCGGTGACGGCAAGATTTTTGTCTACAACTTAGAGCAAGTGGTTCGTATTCGTACGGGCGAAACCGGCAATGAAGCGCTGTAAATAGCCTCTCATCACCCATTCATTCAAAGAAAAGAGACTTCCTATGAAAAAATACCTCCTTCCTCTCAGTCTAGGTATAGGCCTGTGGCTGGCCAGCAACTTTGCGATGGCACAAGCCGCGCCAGCAGCGACTGCCGCAGCACCCGTCGCGGCAACAGTTGCTGTTGACGCGGTCAAGCCAGCTGATGCAGCCAAACCTGCAGAAGCAACTGCAACTGCAACTGTAGCGGCACCAGCGGCTGCGGCGGCTGCAGCAGCACCTGCGCCCAACAAAGGCGACACCGCTTGGATGACGATTTCAACCGTGCTCGTGCTGTTGATGACCATCCCTGGCTTGGCTTTGTTCTATGGCGGCTTGGTGCGCAGCAAAAACATGCTGTCGGTGCTGATGCAGGTGTTCGTCGTCACCGCGTTGATCTTTGTGCTGTGGGTCATCTACGGCTACACCCTCGCCTTCACCGCAGGCAACCCGTTCTTCGGCTCGTTCGACAAGCTCTTCCTCAAAGGCATCACGCCTGATTCCGTCGCTGCTACTTTCAGCAAAGGCGTGGTGATTCCTGAGTTGATTTTTGTGGCTTTCCAAGCAACATTTGCTGCGATTACCTGCGGTTTGATCGTCGGCTCGTTCGCTGAGCGCGCTAAGTTCTCTGCTGTGTTGATGTTCTGCGTGTTGTGGTTCACCTTCAGCTACTTGCCTATGGCGCACATGGTGTGGTACTTTGACGGCCCAGACGCTATCACTGATGCAGCTTCGCTTGATAAAGTCACGGCAGCTGCAGGTTGGTTGTGGGCCAAAGGCGCGCTTGATTTTGCAGGCGGCACCGTGGTGCACATCAATGCAGCGGTGGCTGGCTTGGTCGGTGCCTACGTTATCGGCAAACGCGTGGGTTACGGCAAAGAGTCGATGACCCCGCACAGCTTGACATTGACCATGGTTGGCGCAGCGCTCTTGTGGGTGGGCTGGTTTGGTTTCAATGCTGGCTCCAACTTAGAAGCCAACGGTACCGCTGCTCTGGCCTTTATCAACACCTTGGTGGCTGCTGCTGCTGCGACCTTGGCTTGGATCACCGGTGAAGCCATGGCTAAAGGCAAGGCCTCTATGTTGGGCGCAGCGTCTGGCGCGGTATCTGGCCTGGTTGCCATCACACCGGCTTGCGGTTTTGTCGGCCCCATGGGTGCGATTGTGATCGGCTTGCTGGCTGGCTTCTTATGCCTCTGGGGCGTGAATGGTCTCAAGAAATTGCTAGGTGCTGATGACTCGCTCGACGTGTTCGGTGTGCACGGTGTCGGTGGTATCTTGGGTGCGTTGCTGACGGGCGTGTTTGCGGCGCCTTCATTGGGTGGCACCGGCATTTACGACTACGTGACCAACAAGGTCAACCCAGACTACTCCATCACTGGTCAAGTTTGGATTCAATTGCAAGGCGTGTTGACCACCATCGTTTGGTCGGGTGTGGTCGCTTTCATCGCTTACAAACTGGTTGACTTGGTCATTG
>JAYWCQ010000313.1:0-3545 GCA_043780435.1 Polaromonas sp. | reverse complement strand
GTCTACGAATGTCAAGATGGGTCAATCAACCAATGTTTACGCACTTGCAAAAGTGGGTGATAAGTTTTACTACGCAGTGAAAGAAGTCAAGGTCACCCTTGGTGGCTGTGGCGGCTAATTCGTTGTTGATATTTAAAATTGAAATTAGAAATTTAGGAGTTCAAGATGAGTGATCCAATGCGCATTCGTGCTGCCGCAACTGGCGATAAAGTAACTGTTCGTGTGCTAGTTAGCCACGAAATGGAGTCTGGCATGCGTAAAGACGCAGCTGGTAAATTGGTGCCGGCTTTATTTATTCAAACCATCAGCGCTGTACACAACGGTAAAACTGTCATGAGTGCCCAATGGGGTCCTGCAGTCTCTAAAAACCCGTTCATTCAATTCACATTCTCAGGCGGTAAAGCGGGCGACAAAATTGCTGTAACCTGGGTTGATAACTCCGGCGACAAACGCACCGACGAAGCAATAATTTCCTGAGCTTGGTGACATCAAGCTGATAGAAAACCAGTAAACTATTTCAATAGCTTGCTGGCTTTTTAAATTTTAAATTTAGCCGCTTATCTATATTTAAAGTTCTAAATTGAATCAAGAGACAAAAATGAAATTTCAGAAAATATTGTTGATGATAGGTCGTGCCGCAGTGCTTGGCATGCTTGGTTTAGGGGCGCTGACTGGTGTTGTGCATGCCCAGCAAAAATCAGCAAAAGAGGCGATTGAAGACTACCGCGCTAGTTTGCAAGATGGTAATCCGGCAGATTTGAACGCTGCTCGAGGCGAAGCATTATGGAAAACCAAACGTGGCCCAAAAAATGCAAGCTTAGAGGCTTGTGACTTGGGCTTGGGTGCGGGCAAAGTGAAGGGTGCAGTTGGGTCATTGCCGCGTTATTTTGCCGATGTCAACAAGGTGATGGATGCTGAAAGCCGGTTGGTTCATTGCATGGTCAACTTGCAAGGCTTTAAAGCAGAAGATTTCAATGCTAAAAATTTCACCAGCGGTGCAGCGCAAAAAGCAACAGTGATTGAAGATTTGGTCGCTTATATTTATGATGAATCGCGTGGCGTAACGATCAATGTACCGCAAAGTCATCCTATGGAAAAAGCAGCATTTGCGCGTGGTAAAGACACGTTTTACTTCAAAGGCGGTACGCATGACTTTAGCTGTGCGTCATGCCATAACCAAGACGGCAAGCGTATTCGTTTGCAAGAGCTGCCAAATTTAACGGGTCCTAGCAAAGCTTCACAAGATGCGTTTGCGCAATGGCCAGCATACCGCGTCAGCCAAGGCGGCTTGCGCACCATGCAGTGGCGCATTCAGGATTGCTTTCGCGGTCAACGTATGCCGGAGTTGAATTATTTGTCGCAAACCTCCATCGATTTAATCACCTACTTGGGTGTGAATGCCAGCGGTGGCAAGATGGCTGCACCAGCACTTAAACGTTAAAACAAAGGTGAATGTATGATAAATAAGCCCATAGCCAACGTGAATATTGCCTACAAAGCTATTAAAAATGTAGCAAAAATTAGCGCCTCTCTGTCTGTAATCACTTTGCTTGCAAGTTGTGCGGCGCCTTCGGTGGGGATGCCCAGTGCGGCAGAGTTTTTAGCAACTCTGAGAAGCAGTTTTTCTGAGCGTGGTCCTGCCAAGATGGATAGGCTGGATCAAAACGAAGTGCAGCGCGTTTGTACGCAAGCGGATGCAACCGGAAAAGCTATTGAGGAAGCGACCAGAAAGAAAATTGAAACCGCACTCTACGCCAGTATTCCCTACCCCACAGATGATAAATATATTGGCAACTGGCAGGAAGGCGAAAAAATTGCGCAGGATGGCACTGGCCTGCAATTCTCTGATGCCATTGGTAAACCAAGCGGTGCTAACTGCTATGCATGTCATCAGCTTGCACCCAATGAGATCAGTTTTGGCAACTTAGGCCCATCACTTTACAAGTATGGTGTCAACCGTGGTGTGAAAGATCCTAATGCTCAAGAGTCAGAAGCCATTGTGAAGTACACCTGGGCGCGTCTGTGGAACACGCATTCTGTGAATTTATGCAGCAGTATGCCGCGCTTTGGAGATGCGAAAATTTTGACGAATGAGCAGCTCAAAGATGTCATGGCGCTGTTGCTTGATCCGCAATCCCCTGTGAATAAATAAAGCACTCAATCAGTTAATTTCATAAATTTTAGTTGTCAAATCTCCCACCATGAATTTATCGCGTCGTGAATTTACATCTGTTTTAACCGCGGCCGTTGTAGCTGGTTTTCCTCTAGGGCGTGAGGCCAGCGCACAAGAAGCCGACCAGCTTTACAACGTCCCCAAGACTGGCAACGTGCATATTTTGCACATGACAGATTGCCATGCACAGCTGTTGCCGATCTATTTCCGTGAACCCAATGTCAACATTGGTATCGCAGGCATGACGGGTAATGTGCCGCATTTGGTGGGGGAGCATTTGTTAAAGTATGCAGGCTTAAAAGCTGGCAGTGCACAGGCGCATGCGCATACTTATTTGGACTTTGAGCGTGCTGCTTTGCAATATGGCAAAGTTGGCGGCTTTGCCCACTTGTCTACCTTGGTCAAGCAACTGCGCGGCAGCCGACCTGGTGCGTTGTTGCTTGACGGTGGTGATACCTGGCAGGGCAGTGCGACCAGCTTGTGGACGAATGCGCAAGACATGGTTGACGCTTGCAAGTTGTTGGGTGTGAACGTGATGACAGCACACTGGGAGTTCACCTACGGCGAAAAACGGATGATGGAGATCATCGAGAAAGACTTTGCCGGTACGATTGATTTTGTGGCGCAAAACGTTAAAACCAGAGACTTTGAAGATCCTGTTTTTAAGCCCTATGTGCTCAAAGAAATGAATGGCGTGACGGTGGCGATTGTCGGGCAGGCTTTTCCGTACACGCCGATTGCAAATCCTGGCTGGCAAGTACCGAATTGGACTTTTGGCATTCAAGATGCGAACATGCAAAAAACAGTCAATGAAGCGCGTGCTAAAGGTGCACAAGCGGTGGTTCTTCTGTCGCACAACGGCATGGATGTTGACCTGAAAATGGCATTGCGCGTGACCGGCATCGACGTGATTTTAGGCGGTCATACGCACGACGGCGTACCTGTGCCGACGATGGTAAAAAATGCTGGCGGCCAAACCCTGGTGACCAATGCCGGTAGCAATGGTAAATTTTTAGGTGTGCTTGATCTTGATGTGCGCGACAAAAAAGTTGTCAATATCAACTACAAGCTGCTCCCCATTTTCGCCAATTTTTTGCCCGCTGATAAAGAGATGGCAACATTGATCGACAAAGTTCGCGCACCTTACCAGGCCAAATTGTCAGAAAAACTTGCCGTTACGGAAGGTTTGTTGTATCGCCGGGGCAATTTTAATGGCACGTTTGACCAGTTGATCACCGATGCACTCATCAACGTGCGCGGTGCACAAATTGCTTTCTCACCGGGTTTCCGCTGGGGCACATCGTTGCTGCCCGGCCAAGCCATCACGCGTGAGCATGTGATGGATCAAACTGCCATTACATACCCGTGGACG
>JAYWCQ010000312.1:0-4213 GCA_043780435.1 Polaromonas sp. | reverse complement strand
TGGCTTGATGGCCGGTATGGCACACGCTGCCACTGAAATCGTCGTGGCGACTGTGAACAACGGTCACATGATCGAGATGCAAAAACAGACCAAACACTTTGAAGCCGCGAACCCGGATATCAAAGTGAAATGGGTCACTTTAGAAGAAGGTGCATTGCGCGCCCGCGTTACCACTGACATCGCCACCAAAGGCGGCCAATTTGACGTGATGACCATCGGTATGTACGAAACACCGATTTGGGGCAAAAAAGGCTGGTTGAAAGAATTGAAGACAGACGCGAAATATGACGCAGACGACATCTTGCCGGCTATGCGAAATGGCTTGTCAGTTGACGGCAAAATGTATGCAGCACCGTTCTACGGCGAAAGCTCGATGTTGATGTACCGCAAAGACTTGGCTGACAAGGCTGGCGTGACTGTTCCTAGCAACCCAACTTGGGCACAAGTGAAAGACTTGGCGGCTAAGATTCACAACCCTAAAGAAGGCGTTTACGGTATCTGCTTGCGCGGTAAGCCGGGCTGGGGTGACAACATGGCTTTCTTGACCACCTTGGTGAACACCCATGGCGGCCAATGGTTTGACATGAAGTGGAAGCCACAATTAGAGTCTAAGCCGTGGAAAGACGCGATCACGTTCTACGTTGATTTGCTGACGAAATACGGCCCACCAGGCTCTGCCAACAACAGCTTCAACGAAATTTTGGCTTTGTACAACGAAGGCAAGTGCGGTATGTGGATTGACGCGACCATCGCCGCGTCTTTCATCACCGACCCTAAGCAATCTAAAGTGGCCGACAAAGTGGCTTTCGCACAAGCACCAACCATGGTGACGCCAAAAGGCGCTAACTGGCTGTGGGCATGGGCTTTGGCAATACCTGCCGGAACAAAAAATGCTGCAGCAGCACAAAAATTCATCGAATGGTCAACATCTAAAGAGTACATCAACCTGATCGGCAAAGAAGTGGGTTGGGGCAATGTGCCAACAGGTACTCGCAAGAGCACTTACACCAATGAAAACTTCTTGAAAGCTGCTAAATTCGCAGCTGCCGAGAAAGCCGCCATTGACAGCGCCAACCCGAACGACAGCACTTTGCCAAAGAGCCCGTACGTCGGTGTTCAGTTTGCTGCGATTCCTGAATTCCAAGCGATTGGTATCGCAGTGGGTCAGCAAATGAGCTCTGCTTTGGCTGGAAAAACCACCATCGACAAAGCATTGAAAGCTTCTCAAGTAGCTGCAGAACGTGAAATGAAGAAAGCTGGTTACTACAAATAATGTAGCAACTTAGACATATATTATAAAGGCTAGACACGAAATAGCCGGTATATTTGGCAAATCTACTCACTGGCGCACTGCATACTTTTAAATATAAAGTGCGTCAGATGAATAGCATGAGCAGTTTGAGTACTTCGTGCATCTTGTGATTTTTTTGTGATTTTTATACATTCACACCCCTCTGGGCTAGCACCATGAATCGTTTCTTACCCCGTATGTTGATGGCGCCAGCCGTAGCTACGCTCTTCCTGTGGATGATCGTGCCTCTGGTGATGACCATCTATTTCTCACTCATACGCTACAACCTGATGCAGCCAGAAGCTGTGGGGTTTATCGGTCTTGAGAACTTTGAATACTTTGTCACAGACCCGTCATTTGGCGCTGCTGTGATCAATACTTTGCTGCTCTTGGGCAGCGTCATTCTCATCACCGTCATTGGCGGCATTGGTTTGGCTTTGTTGATTGACGACCCGTTTCCAGGTCGTGGCTTGGTGCGTATTTTGTTGATTTCCCCCTTTTTCGTCATGCCCACCGTCAATGCCCTGCTGTGGAAGCACATGATGATGAACCCGATTTATGGCGTGCTGGCGCAGGTTTGGCAGTTTTTTGGTGCAACGCCGATTGATTGGCTCACCGATATGCCACTGTTCAGCGTCATCATCATGGTGTCATGGCAATGGCTGCCTTTTGCCACCTTGATTTTCATCACCGCTTTGCAATCCATGAGCCGGGAGCAGTTGGAAGCGTCACGTATGGATGGCGCCACTTATTTGCAGCAATTGCGCTATTTGTACATCCCACATTTAGGCCGTTCTATTGCCGTGGTCGTCATGATCGAGATGATTTTCTTGCTCAGCGTTTTTGCAGAAATCTACACAACCACGGGTGGCGGACCTGGGGATGCCAGCACCAACGTGGCGTTCTTGATTTTCAAACATGCTTTGCTGAGTTTTGATGCAGGTGTGGCCTCAGCCGGTGCTTTGTTTGCCGTCGTACTCGCCAATATTGCGGCTATTTTTTTGATCCGCATGGTCGGTAAAAACTTGGATAAGTAAATTATCAATTCAAAAACACCATGACATCTTCACCTAAATCTACGATGACGCCAATGCTCGCTTTGCGAACGTTTGTGGCTTGGTTCTTCACCCTAATATTGTTTTTCCCATTGGGTTGGTTGGCATTGATGGCATTTAAAACTGAACTTCAAGCCATTTCGGTACCGCCGCTGTTTTTCTTCCCCCCTACTTTTGAGAACTTCAACGAGGTTCAAGAGCGTAGCGATTACTTGAGCTATGCCTTGAATTCGGTGATCACCAGCGTGGTTTCTACCGTTCTTGGTCTAGCTTTGGCAGCACCAGCCGCGTATTCGATGGCGTTTTTTAAAAGCAAACGCACCAAGGACATCTTGATGTGGATGTTGTCTACCAAAATGATGCCTGCAGTAGGCGCGCTCGTCCCCATTTATGTGATGGCGCAATACGCTGGTTTGCTTGATTCACGTACCGCATTGATCATCGTTTTCACCATGAGCAATTTACCCATCATGGTCTGGATGATGTACTCGCATTTCAAAGACATTCCCTCTGAAATTTTGGAAGCATCACGCATGGATGGCGCGACCTTGTACCAAGAATTCCGCCATGTGTTGATGCCTTTGGCCATGGGTGGTTTGGCTTCTACCGGCTTGCTGTGCTTGGTTTTAAGCTGGAACGAAGCATTCTGGGCGCTGAATTTAAGCGCTGCAAAATCAGGCACGTTAGCAACCTTGATTGCTTCTTACTCTAGCCCAGAAGGCTTGTTTTGGGCCAAGTTATCCGCTGCTTCTTTGATGGCGATTGCACCGATTGTGGTGTTTGGCTGGTTCAGTCAAAAGCAATTGGTACAAGGTTTAACTTTTGGTGCAGTTAAATAAAATTGAAATTGGAAAGTTTTTGTATGGCTTATTTACAACTAAAAAATGTCGAAAAATTCTTTGGCGAACACCGCGCCATCAAGGGCATTGACTTGTCCATCAATCCTGGCGAATTCGTCGTCTTTGTCGGGCCTTCAGGCTGCGGTAAATCAACATTACTGCGTTTGATTGCTGGCTTAGAACAAATTGACAGCGGAACACTTGAGCTAGAAGGTCGTGACATCACCAACTTGCCTTCGAGCAAACGTGATTTGGCAATGGTGTTTCAAAGCTATGCATTGTACCCACACATGAGCGTGTTTGAAAACATGAGTTTTGCGCTGAAATTAGCCAAAGCTGACCCTGCGGTGATCCAAGAAAAAGTGTCACAAGCCGCTAAGATTTTGAATCTGACTGATTATTTGCATAGAACGCCCAAGGAGCTCTCGGGCGGACAGCGCCAGCGCGTTGCCATTGGCCGCGCCATTGTGCGCGCACCCAAGGTGTTTTTGTTTGATGAGCCTCTGTCAAACTTAGATGCCGCCCTGCGCGGTCAAACCCGTATTGAAATTGCCAAATTGCACCGCGATTTAGGCGCAACCACTGTATATGTGACGCATGACCAGGTTGAAGCCATGACGCTGGCAGACCGTGTTGTGGTGCTGCGTGATGGCATGATTGAGCAAGTCGGTACGCCGCTTGAGTTGTATGACAAACCAGCCAACCAGTTCGTCGCGCAATTCATTGGCACGCCACAAATGAACATCGTGTCCGTTGCAGACTTAACCCAACTTGGCAACATTCCAGGCATAGACGCACCTGCGGATGGTTTTGTGGGCTTACGTCCAGAAAATGTGATGCTCTTGCCTACAGGACAAGGTCAATTCCAAGCCAAAGTTGAACTGGTCGAAGCGCTGGGTGCAGAAACTTTGATTTATGTGACCACCGCCCGCGGCACGCAGCTTGTCGCACGGCAAAACACGCGTACCAATTTGAGTGTTGGGTCTGATGTCGGCGTCAGCATTGACGCGGCGACAGCCCACTTTTTT
>JAYWCQ010000311.1:0-3510 GCA_043780435.1 Polaromonas sp. | reverse complement strand
GCGCGGCATTGGGTCAAATTGGACTAGATGCTACGGTTAAAATGAGCGTTTTAGCAATACAAAAAGCGATCTTGAAATGACGACGAGTGTGACAACAGTAAAAAAGTTAATGGCAGCAGCGGCGAGCGTTTTAGTGGGCACTGCTATCGTGGGTGCTTGGGCTGTGGCGCAAACCGCACAACCTGCCCCTAAAAAAGAGGCTAATTCTTCTTTAGACGGCGTATATTCTGCCTATAATGCTATTAATACAGTAGCAGGTATGCCGCCCGTTGTTGATCCTAAAAATCTCTATAGTGAAACCGTCACCGGCAAAATGAGCGCTGCTGTCGATGGTGTCTTGGAGCGCGTGTATGTGCCGAATCGCGGTGCCAACACCGTCTCTGTGATTGACTCGAACACCTTGAAAGTCGTCGATACCTTTGGCGTGGGCATTCACCCGCAGCACGTTGTGCCGTCGTGGGATTTAGGCACGCTCTGGGTGGCAAACAATGCCGAAGGTCGCACCGATGGCAGCTTGACGCCGATCAACCCGAAAACCGGTAAACCTGGCAAATCTATCCCTGTGGATGACCCGTACAACCTGTACTGGTCGCCTGACGGCAAACACGCCATCGTGGTAGCAGAAGCCTACAAACGCCTGGATTTCCGTGATCCCAAGACCCTGGCGATGCAATTTACCATACCTACGCCATTGTGCGCCGGTATCAACCACGCGGATTTTTCAATTGACGGAAAATTTGTAGTTTTTACTTGTGAATTCAATGGCTCCATCACCAAAATTGACTTGGTGAACCGCAAAGTTCTTGCAACAGTCAAGCTCAATGCGTATTTTGACCGTCCCAACGCCTTGGCGGCCATTGCTAAAGTCAATCCGCAATCGAGTAGCGCACTCAGTTCCAAAATGCGTTACATCGCAGACCCCGACAGCCCAGGCTCGCAAATTTGCACCACACCAGGCATGCCGCAAGACGTGCGAATTTCACCTGATGGGAAGACCTTTTTCATTGCTGACATGATGGTCGACGGCGTGCACGTGGTGGATGGTGAGTCCTTCAAACAGACGGGTTTCATTCCTACGGGTAAGGGCGCTCATGGTATTTACCCTAGCCGCGATGGCAAAAGCTTTTATGTGGCCAACCGTGGCAGCAACAAAATTCGTGGCACACCGAATGGCCCAGGCAGCGTTTCTGTGGTTGATTTTGCAACGCAAAAAGTCACCAAACAATGGAGCATTCCAGGCGGCGGCAGCCCAGACATGGGCAACATCAGCGCGAATGGCAAATACCTGTGGTTGGGTGGTCGTTATGACGACACCGTGTACCGTTTCGACACAGACACAGGTGCAGTAGACAAAATCAAAGTGGGTCGTGAGCCGCATGGTTTGACCGTTTGGCCGCAGCCGGGGCGATATTCCTTAGGCCACACCGGTAATTTGCGATGAATTTGATGCTGAACTCCTTTTGGAGGGCCGCGGCCTATTGCCTACACCCGCGCGTGATTGCGCTGTCGTTTTTACCGCTCATCATCATGGTCGGTTTGGCGCTGGGTTTGGGGTACTTCTTTTGGGAGCCCGTGTTGGAATGGGTTCGAATCTCACTAGATTCGTATGGTTGGATGACGACATTTTGGACTTGGCTGCAAAACAACGGCATGGGTAGCCTGAAAACGGTTCTGGTTCCCTTGGTCGTGATTTTTGCCATCACGCCCTTGGTGGTCATTTTGTCGTTGATATTGGTCGCCGTGATGATGACTCCAGCCATGGTATCTTTGGTGGCTGAGCGGCGTTTCCCCAAGTTGGAGCGTAAAAATGGCGCGTCCTTTGCGGGCTCGGTCACGTGGTCGTTGAGTGCTACTTTGCTAGCAATTATCGTGCTGCTTGTTAGCATTCCGCTGTGGTTTATTCCACCACTCATTTTGATTTTGCCTCCGCTGATTTGGGGATGGCTCACCTATCGCGTCATGAGTTTTGATGTCTTAGCTGCGCATGCAAGCGTTGATGAACGCAAATCCTTGATGAAAAAGCACCGTAGTCATTTGCTGGTGATCGGCGTCATCAGTGGTTATTTGGGCGCTGCGCCTAGCTTGGTGTGGGCGTCAGGCGCTTTGTTTGCGGCTGCTTTTGTGATTTTGGTACCCATAGCCATCTGGATTTATACCTTGGTGTTTGGTTTTGCGTCGCTATGGTTTAGTCATTACTGTTTAGACGCTTTGGCGCAAATGCGGGTTGAGCAAGCGGTTGTTGATGCGGCAAAAGCGGCACAAGCTGACGCCTACAAATCAGCTCCTACATTTGGGAACCAAGATATACCTGCAATTTCCACAAACCCCACAACTTCCGCATCCACATTGCCAAACGTCGAGCGATTGAATTGATGACTGATACCCCACAAACGCGGCCTAAATTCGGCCTCATCATCATTGGCGACGAAATCATGTCGGGGAAACGCACGGACAAACATTTGCCTAAGGTTATTGAGCTGTTGGCAGAGCGTGGTTTGCAGCTGGACTATGCTGAATACGTGGGCGATTCACCGGAACGCATCACCGCTACTTTGAAGCGTGCTTTTGACTCAGGCGATGTGGTGTTCTCAACCGGTGGCATTGGTGCCACGCCAGATGACCACACGCGGCAGTGCGCTGCCAAAGCACTGGGCGTCGACCTGGCATTGCACCCGCAAGCCGAGACGCTGATTCGTGAGCGCATGCAAGACACCGCGCGCGACAGCGGCACGACGTATGAGCCATCGCATCCTGACAATATTCACCGCTTGAACATGGGCGTGTTCCCCCATGGGGCGCGGATTATTGTGAACCCGTACAACAAAATTCCGGGATTCACTTGCGTGGGCAAAACGGGGCAGGGTGCGGTGCATTTCGTTCCAGGTTTTCCTGTCATGGCTTGGCCGATGGTGGCCTCCGTGCTGGATCTGTACTACGGGCATTTGTTTCAAAAATCAGCGTTCGTAGAGAAATCCGTCATCGTTTTCGGATCGATGGAAGCGATGTTGACGCCGCTGATGCTTGAATTAGAAAAGAACCATGCAGGCATCAAAGTGTTCAGTTTGCCGAGTGTCGATCATCCGACCTATGGCCGCCACATTGAACTTGGCGTGAAAGGATCGCCTGAAGACGTGGAAAGGGCTTATCCGGCCATGTTGGCGGGTCTGCACAAGTTTGATACCAAGTTAGGGCCAGAATTGGTGCGCTAGCTTTAATTGCACCAAAATAGTGCAATTCGAAAGCGGTAATTTTTTGTTTTGGTGCAATCGGGTTCAATTTTGAACAAGGAAAACTTGTAAAATCCGTGGTTAATCTGAAAAACGATGTGATTTAGTCGTGTGTTTATTGGTGACGGTGTGAGGTGTTGAATCAACATCAATTTGTGTTGATTGGCACAATTCATGCTTCATTGTTTGTTTTATCAACCCGCCAAATGGCGTTTTAGGAGATTTTGATGGCAAAGACCGTCGCTGACGTGATGAAAATGGTTAAAGACAATGAGGTCAAGTT
>JAYWCQ010000310.1:0-4573 GCA_043780435.1 Polaromonas sp. | reverse complement strand
ATCGAGTAATTGGATGGTTCCCGGATGAACAGGCAAGGTCGGAACATCCCGCGCAGGCGCCGCGATCGCCAGAAGCTCTGGCACTTCCGATTGCCTATGATCGCGAAGTGAAAACAGAGTTCGCGTCAGAATGACCGCCGTATTCGAGCTGACCTTTTCGCTCGCGACTAGGCGATTTGACAGGGTAATTGTGTTGGTATCTTCTTCTGGCTTGGGCGGATCGCCACCAAAAAAGCCTTTCACAATTTCCCCTGTTTCGACACCCCGAATCCGCAAAGCCAAGGCGGCAGCATCGTCAAACGTGACGACAACCAATTTCTCACCCCATGATTTACGTAGATTGTCGTTAAACGTCTCGTTAGATCGGGTGCGCCCTGCGGAAACCGAGAAAAAGGCGTCTATTTTTCCCTGATTGGCGTAGTCGGCCTGTTCACCGCGTTTGAGCTGTACCAGCGTGTAATCCTGTTCCAGCAAACCTCTTTGTGACAGGATTTGCCGAAACAGAAGCTGGTTCATGTCGCCCTGCCCACCGATACCAATCCTCTTCCCACGCAGGTCGCTTAACTTGGTTATTTTTGCGCTCTTCTTGGTAAACAGGACCGGGTTGAATTTTCGCAAAGTCACCAAACTGCTGGCGCCACGGCCGACGACCAAGTCAGAACGGATGACGGCTACATCCGCCTTGCCAGTAGTCAATGCTGCCGCACTTTCTATTGCGTTATTGGTCCACAACGGTACCAAACGAACGCCAGATCGCTCTTTGGCCAGCGTATCGATCAAAAGTTGCACTACTTTTTGCTCGTCTTGATCCGCTTGCCCAGCGGCAACTACCAGCACAATAGGCTGAAGAAACACCGCAGCCGCAACACCTACAGCCAGAACCAAAGCGAGTAAGAGACAAGCCACCCAGTCGGTAACCACGAAGTGAACAAAGCGGTTAAAAAAATTCTTCATTCGTCCTTTCAATGCTCGCTGTTTGCAAGAGCCCCAACCGTAGGTCTATGTACTTGAAGCAGAATTTTAGAACTTGATGCCTGCCGGGTTGTTGCTCGGCACTTGCGGTGCAGCTGCAGCGGGTTGGACGGCTATTGGTTTTTCAGTTACGGCGGGTTTTTCAGCCTTTTCAAGCACTTTTTTTGGCGTCAAAGACACAGGCACTGCATTGCGGTAATTACGCGGCAAGATGGATGATTTGGGGTATCCGGCGGCGTCTAAATACTTGGTCCATTCAGTTTCTTCGTAGCCTTTGAGTTGCTGCGCGGCGATGGTGGCGAGGGGGAAGTTGATCTCGCTGTTGAGTTTTTTGAAGGCAGTGATGTCTTCATTGCTGCTCACGGTGCGCTCTGCAAACGGCACGCCGCGCTGCGTCAACATCAAGCGGGCATTGATGCACGGGACACACTCTGCCGTGGTGTAAAGCGTGACGGGGTAGCGGCTGACTACCTGCTGCAGGGCGTAAGGCAGTGCCACGTTAGCCGCTGAATCACCGGTCAACTTGTTGCCAGAGCCTGGCAGCGGGGGTACTTCTGAGTAAGTCACCCGGCCGTTTTTATCCACGCTTTTATACACCTGTTGAGCATGTAATAGGCCACTAGCAGGCGTGCTTATTGCCAAAACTGCTATTATTTTCGCAGTAATATTTAAGTTTTTACTTAGGCCTAGTAAGCGACGGGGTGAATGCATCTGGTTCATGAAATGATTTTATGCCATGCCTTGATGGCGTAGCAAGGCGTCAAGTAGGGGTTCTCTGCCACGGAAAGCTTTGAACGAATCCATCGCGGAACGGCTGCCGCCTGATTCCAAAATCGCTTCGCGGTATTTGCGACCGGTTTGTGTGCCATCCACGTCACCGGTCAATCTCGCTTCTTCAAAGGCGGCGTAGGCATCGGCGCTGAGCACTTCTGCCCACTTGTAACTGTAGTAGCCCGCAGCGTAGCCGCCTGCAAAGATGTGGCTGAAGGTGTGGGCGGTTCGGCTGTAGGCGGGAGGTTGGATCAAGGCGACTTCTTTGCGAACTTGCGCCTGCAGCGCCATGAAATCGGGTTTGTTTTCTGTATGCAAGAGCATATCGAACAGCGAAAACTCGATTTGACGAAGCGTTTGCAGGCCGCTTTGGAAGTTTTTTGCGGCCGTCATTTTGTCGAACAGTGCTTGTGGTAACGACTCGCCGGTATCGACATGGGCGGTCATGTGTTTCAGCACATCCCACTCCCAGCAGAAGTTTTCCATGAACTGGCTAGGCAGCTCGACCGCATCCCACTCCACGCCGCTGATGCCAGAGACATCACGTTCGTTAACGGTGGTCAGCATGTGCTGCAGGCCGTGGCCGCATTCGTGGAAGAGGGTGGTGACGTCGTCGTGTGTCAGCAAAGCCGGTTTGCCATCCACGCCATCGGCAAAGTTACAAACCAAGTGGGCAACTGGGGTTTGCAGCACGCCGGTATCTGGGCGCAGCCAGCGGGCGCGGACATCGTCCATCCACGCGCCGCCGCGTTTGCCGGTGCGGGCGTTGGGATCTAAATAGAATTGACCGACGAGCTTGCAAGCTCGCTCGATGCGATAAAACTTGACGCTGTTGTTCCAAACTGGTGCTTTGTCTTCACGAATGGACACGTCGAACAGGGTTTCGACGATTTTGAACAAACCGGCCAGCACCTTGGGTGCGGTGAAATATTGTTTCACTTCTAGCTCGCTGAAAGAATAGCGTGCTTCTTTGAGCTTTTCGCCGATGTACGGCCAGTCCCACGGTTGCGGATTTGTCAAATTCAGGTGTTCAGCAGCGAAAGCACGCATGTCAGCCAGGTCTTTTTCGGCAAAAGAGCGGGCGCGTTGGCCTAAATCGCGCAAGAAAGTGATGACTTCGGCAGGCGAGTTCGCCATTTTGGTGGCTATCGATGCTTCAGCGTAATTGTTGAAGCCCAACAACACCGCTTCTTCGTGGCGCAGCGCCAAGATTTCAGCGATATTTGCGGAGTTGTCGAATTTCTTGGCTTCTTCAGCCGTGGGGAAAGTCGCTTGGTCAGACGCTTTGGTGGAGTTGGCTTTGTACAACACCTCACGCAGGGTGCTGCTGGTGGCGAATTGCATGACTGGCAAGTAGCAGGGCATTTTCAGCGTGAGTTTGTACGTGCCAGATTTGTTATCTTTTTCCGACGCAGCTTTTGCGGTGTGCAACACGTCTTCAGGCACGCCATCAAGTTCGTCAATTTTTGCGTAATAGGCAAAAGCTTCGGTCGCATCCAAGGCGTTTTCGCTGAATTTTTGGCTCAGCTCGGCCTGTAGGGCTTGAATCTCGGCAAAACGTTCTTTGGCAGCGCCTTGCAGCTCCGCGCCGCTCAACACGAAGTTGCGTACAGCGTATTTGTGCGCCTGCAGCTGCTCAGCGTTCAGCGTTTTGGTGTCAATCGCTTTGTATTTAGCGTAAAGCTGCTCGTTGGCACCCAACGCGGTGTAAAACTCGGTGATGACGGGGAGCGACTCGTTGTAGGCCGCACGCAACTCTGGGTTGTCTGCCACGTGGTTCAAATGGCTCACAGCGCCCCAAGCGCGGCCTAGTTTTTCAGTCGCGACGTCTAAAACTTTGGAAATTTCAAGCCAATTAGCGGGAAAGCTGTCTTCGGTAACTGTATCGAGTGCCTTTTGCGCATCCGCTAAGAGCGCATTGATCGCAGGTGCGACGTGCTCGGGTTTGATTTGGTCAAACAGCGCCAGTGATGTTGCTGCGTCGGTGTTTTGAGAACTTGGAAGTAGTGGATTGGTCATATATGTAAATATTGGGACAATTAAATCCGAATCAAGCAGATTTTTAACATTATCTATGAGAGCCGACTTATCTAATCGAGCCGTCATTCCCGCGAAGGCGGGAATCCACAAGCCGCCACCATGGATTCCCGCCTATGCGGGAATGACAGAGTTAGGCTAAAAGATGAGTTTTTACAGCGACCGTTCAGCCGAGTTCAACGTGTTAACGAGCAACATCGTAATCGTCATCGGGCCCACGCCACCCGGCACAGGGGTAATATAGCTTGCTATTTCTTTGATAGCTGCAAAGTCCACATCGCCGCAAAGTTTGCCGTTATCGTCACGGTTCATGCCGACGTCGATGACGATGGCACCGGGTTTGACCATGTCCGCCGTCAACACGTTACGGCGACCGACGGCGGCGACGACGACATCCGCTTGCAAAGTGTGCTGTTTGATGTTGTCTGTGGCGCTGTGGCAAACGGTGACGGTGGCATGCGCCGCCAAAAGCATCAAAGCCATGGGTTTGCCCACGGTGTTGCTGCGGCCAATGACGACGGCGTGTTTGCCGCGCAGGTTGATACCGGTGCTTTCGATCAGCATCATGCAGCCAAAGGGCGTACAGGGATTGAAGCCAGGTGCGCCAGTCATCAATTCGCCGGCGCTCAAGGTCGAATAACCGTCAACGTCTTTGCTGGCGGCGATGGCTTCGATGACGGCATGTGGGTCGATATGCTTGGGCAAAGGCATCTGTACCAGAATGCCGTGAATCGTTGTGTCTGCGTTCAAAGCGGCGATACGGGCCAGCAAATCCGCTTGGCTCAGCGTCGCT
>JAYWCQ010000309.1:0-4713 GCA_043780435.1 Polaromonas sp. | reverse complement strand
GAGATAATACATCAGATGGCCGCCATCGAGCACAGGCAGCGGTAACAAATTCAAAACACCCAAACTAACACTGATAAGCGCTAAAAACACGAGATATGGCGTTAAACCTAAACTCGCCGACTTACCAGCATAGTCTGCAATGGTTAATGGGCCACTTAAATTTTTGAGGGAAGCTTGCCCAATAAGCATTTTTCCCATCATTTTCAGTGTCAATACAGAGACATCCCACGTTTTTTCCGCACCAGCTTGCAAACCATCAAACAAGCCGTACCTTACTGTCGTCATCTCTGGCAAAGTACCTACAAATGCACCAATTCGTCCAATTTGTCGATTTCCTTCAGTTTTTACATCAGCAGTAACTGGAATATTGATTGACTGGCCAGCCCGTGAAACCGTCCAATTCTTAGTTACAGCTAAAGTTTGCTGATCTTTAACAGCAATAGACTCTCGAATCAATTGCCGCAATTGTTGAGCATCAACAACAACCACATCATTGACTTTGGTAACAATATCACCTGTCTGCAAACCGGCGCGCTTGGCTGCGCTATCTGCCTGCATGTCACCCAGTACCGGCTTAGTCCACGGCCCTGTGATACCAATTTTTTGAAACAATTGTGCATCAACCTCTTTCACATCTAGCTGCTCTAAATCGAGAATGACATCCCGCGCGGGCGCATCAGCCGACCTTGCTACAGCCAGTCGAACATTTTCGCCATTCAATGCCCCGCGAGTAATGAGCCATCGCAAATCTTCCATGGACTGAATTTGAGCCAAATCCTCGCCCACAAAACTCGCTTGCTTCACGTACTCACCACCCAGTAAACCAGCACGCTGTGCGATAGAACCTGCTACAGGGCTGGCCAAAATAGCCTTGGCCTCTTGAACACCCATCCAATTCACAACTGAATACAAAAAAATCGCCAAAACCAAATTGGCAATAGGCCCAGCAGCCACGATAGCAACACGTTTGCGCAAAGGTTGCGTATTGAATGCCAGATGTTTTTGATCCGCCGGCACAGGCGCCTCGCGCTCATCCAGCATTTTGACAAAACCACCGAGCGGCAGCATACCTATAACGAATTCGGTATCTGAGCCTTTGGGTTGCCACTTAAAAATAGTTTTGCCGAAACCTATCGAAAATTTCAGCACCTTGACACCACATGCCACGGCAACTCGGTAATGACCATACTCATGAATGGCAATCAGCAATGCCAATGCAGAAACGAAAGCCAATACTGTCATCATGGTCTACACCTCAAAACGCTTGACTTGCGCCAGCGCGGATACTCGGGACTGTGCATCAATAGCCAACAGGTCTTCCAAACTCGTGGGCTTGGAAGGTATGACGGCAGATAGCGTTGATTGATTCACGGCATGAATTTGATCAAATTTGATGCGTTCATCCAAAAACGCTTGCACAGCGATTTCATTGGCAGCATTCAGCACAGCAGTGGTTCCAGCTGGCGCACAGAGTACATCCCAAGCTAATGCCAAGCCCGGAAACCTTGCGGGGTGATTGTTACTATCGATAGCCTCAAAAGTCATCGCGGATAAGTTTTTAAAATCAATCGGCGTAGAGCCATTTTCAATTCGGTTAGGCCAAGATAAGCCGTAAGCAATCGGACCACGCATATCCGGCGTACCAAGTTGCGCAAGCACCGAGGCATCACGAAACTGCACCATAGAATGAATCACACTTTGCGGATGTATGACGACTTCAATTTGTTTAAGTTCAACATTGAATAAGTATTTTGCCTCAATGACTTCAAGTGCTTTGTTCATCATTGTTGCAGAATCTACTGAGATTTTTCGCCCCATCACCCAGTTGGGATGAGCGCAAGCCTCGCTTGGTGTGACGGCACTTAGACTGGTAACGTCGCGAGTACGAAAAGGTCCGCCAGAGGCTGTCAAAATAATTTTTTCAACGCTGTTTGCCCAAGTGCTTCTATCACTTGGTAAACACTGGAAAATTGCAGAATGTTCGCTGTCAATTGGCAGCAGTGTTGCACCGCCAGACTTGACTTCATCCAAAAACAATTCAGCCCCAACAACCAACGCCTCTTTATTTGCCAACAATAGACGTTTGCCTGCACGGGCTGCAGCCAAACATGGCGGCAATCCTGCAGCACCAACAATAGCCGCCATGACGATATCTACAGATTCATGTTTAGCTATATTTTTTATAGCAGATGCACCATACAATACGCTGGCAGATAACGAATTTAGCTTCACCAATCGGGCTAATTCTTTACCATGCTCAGCACTCGCCATAACCACAAAACTAGGTTTGAATTGAACGATCTGAGCCAGCATGAGCTCGACCTGCGTTGATGCCGTAAGCGCAAAAACTTCAAACTGATCCGGATGTCTGGCGACGACATCTAAGGTGCTAACTCCAATCGAGCCAGTTGACCCAAGAATCGCTATGCGTTGTTTAGTCATTTATCAATTAGTCAAAGAAGCCAGCATCATGGCGATCGGCAGTGTGGGTAGCAACGCATCAACCCGATCAAGCACACCACCGTGCCCTGGTAGCAAAGCACTTGAATCTTTAACGCCAGCACTTCGTTTGATAAGTGATTCGATCAAATCACCAACCACGCTCATAGCCGTTAAAAACAACAAGGCAATAGCCATTAAAACCAAATTTTGACCTTGTAATCGCGAGTACAAACTTGCCACAGCGCTATGCCAATGACTGTCTGCCCACACCCAAGTCATCGCCAGTAAAAATACCCCAAAAACACCGCCCCACACACCTTCCCAGCTTTTGCCAGGACTGATCGTAGGCGCTAATTTGTTTGTCGTGAACTTGCCGCCCCACGTCCGCCCTGCAAAGTAAGCAAAAGTATCCGCCACCCATACCAACGTCAAAACAGACATCAAAAAATTGATGCCTTGAACGCGCGCCTGCGCCACTGCCAACCAAGCCAGCAACAATGCAAGCATGCCACCAATGCGTCTTAATGTGACAGGAATTTTGGTCCAACCAGCGACGCCCGTTTTGAGCAACCAGACACTGATAAGTACCCAAAAGCCGCTGGCCAAAATCCAAACCGTGGGCAAGGGTTGCTCAATTAAGCCCAAATACCAGCCAAATGCAGCAAGAACGATATATAGACCCGCAAAACAAATTGCGCCAGTCGCCTGCATGCCATTCAATTTCGCCCACTCCCAAGCACCTGCTGCTATAAAAAGCAATGCTAGTGCGCAAAAAGGCCATGGACTCGTGAAAAACAGTGTCGGCAGCACAATAGCCAACATGATGAAGGCGGTGATGACGCGTTGTTTAAGCATTTTTAGCCTTTGTTTTCATTTGTATATTAAACTTGGTAAAACTAATCGCTCATTGCTTCGATCAATCACACCGCAGTTTTAGACTGAATTTGTTCAGACGTTTTGCCAAATCGACGTTCCCGCCGGTTAAATTCATCTATCGCTTCATCCAGAGCAGCCGCATCAAAATCAGGCCACAATTTATCGCTGAAATACAATTCAGAATATGCAGCCTGCCAAAGCAAGAAATTACTCAACCGCTGCTCCCCTCCGGTGCGAATGACCAAATCAGGGTCTGACACATGTGCCAGTGACATCTCCGAATTCATACTAGCCGGCGTAATACTTAGACCTTTCGCTATTAATTTAGAAGCAGCTTGGGCAATATCCCAGCGACCTCCATAATTAAAGCAGATATTAAAAATTAGTTTCAAATTATGCGCAGTGGCATTTTCAGCCTGTTCAAAACCGCGCTTTAAACTGTTTGACAAACTGTCGCGCTCACCGATAAAGTGAATTTGAATGCCATCTTTGCTCAGTTGCGCAACCTCACGCGCCAGTGCTTTTGCCAGCAATTCCATCAAACCGGAAACCTCATCTGCTGGTCGCTCCCAGTTTTCAGATGAAAAGGCAAACACCGTCAACACTTTAACGCCGCGTTCCGCGCAGGCTTTCACACATTCATGCAAGGCATCAACGCCTTGTTTATGCCCGGCTACGCGTGGTAAAAACCGGCGATTTGCCCAACGACCATTGCCATCCATGACGACAGCAATATGGTGAGGGACGAGCCGATCGGTTGCCATTTGAAGTGATGATTGGAACGGAACGAATGGCGAAAAAGCCTAAACTGCCATGATTTCATGCTCTTTAGCGGCAACCAGCTGATCAATTGTTATGATATGGCGGTCTGTGACTTTTTGAATTTCAGCTTCAGCACGTTTTTGATCGTCTTCTGAGGCTTCTTTCTCTTTCACCAATTTTTTGATGCTTTCGTTAGCATCCCTGCGCAAATTTCGAATCGCAATTTTGGAGTTTTCGCCTTCATTGCGCACAAGTTTGGTCATCTCTTTGCGGCGCTCTTCGCTCATCATTGGCATAGGCACACGAATCAAATCCCCCATACTGGATGGATTCAAGCCCAAATCACTGTCTCGAATGGCTTTTTCAATCTTCGCACCCATGCCTTTTTCCCAAGGCTGAACACCCACCGTGCGCGAATCTATCATTGACAGATTAGCCACTTGGCCAATAGGCATCAAGCTACCGTAATATTCAACATGCACACTCTCTAACAATGCTGGACTGGCGCGACCTGTGCGAATTTTGCTGATATTATTTTTAAACGCCTCGATGGATTGATCCATCTTGGTTTCTGCTTGCGTTTTGATTTGAGTTGTTGGCATGCGATCTCCGACAGATTATTCCGAGAGTTTT
>JAYWCQ010000308.1:0-4807 GCA_043780435.1 Polaromonas sp. | reverse complement strand
AGTGTGCCATGCGGTTATTATGTGCCCTGTGTGATCAATTGCTATTTTTGAATTTTCGAAAGCCACATGGACTTAATCCTGATTTTAGTGTTGACGCTGTTTAACGCCGTGTTTGCCATGTCAGAAATGGCACTGACCGCCAGCAAAAAAGCGCGTTTGGCGGCCATGGCCGAAGCGGGTGACAAAGGCGCTGAGACGGCCTTGGCTTTGATGGATCAGCCCACACATTTTTTATCGACTGTGCAAGTTGGCATCACCTCTATCGGCATGTTGAACGGTATTGTGGGTGAGGCGGCTTTCTCGGAAGGCGTGTCGCTGTTTTTGCAAGGTTTTGGCACATCGCCGAAAATTGCTGGTGTGGCTGCTACCACTACTGTCGTCGTTGTCATCACGTTCATCACGCTGATATTTGGCGAATTGGTACCTAAACGCATTGGTCAGCTGCACCCTGAAGCGGTGGCCAGGCTTATTTCTCGTCCGATGAATGCTGTAGCAACTATAGCATCTCCCTTCGTGAAATTGCTGGCTGCATGCACCCAAGGCATACTCAAGCTATTGCGATTTGATGTTCACGCCGTGCGCAGCGTGACAGAAGAAGAAATCACCGCCAGTTTGGAAGAGGGTGTTGATGCGGGGTTGATCGAAGCACATGAACACCAAATGGTGCGCAATGTGTTTCATCTGGACGACAGGCCGCTCACTTCATTGATGATTCCGCGTATGGATATTGTGTGGTTAGGGGCGCAGCTCACAGTCGTGCAGGCATTGCAGCAAATTGGCGAACATTCCGCCAGCGCAAGCCATTCGTGGTACCCCGTGTGTCGCGGTGGCTTAGACCATGTGGTGGGCGTTATCAGCGTGGCAAAGTTGTTGGCCACCAACAATGCTGACAAAACCATTGAATTGTTAGCACTCCCCGCGTCGTTTGTGCCAGAAACGCTCAGCGGTATGGAGGTTCTGGAGCAATTCCGTCAACGCTCGGAGCGCATCGTGATAGTGGTAGACGAATACGGCGAAGTGCAGGGTTTGATGACCCCGCGCGACATGCTGGAAGCCATCACTGGCGAGCTGCGTCCGAACGCTCAGGTAGACGCGTGGGCGACGCACAGCGACGATGGCACTTGGCTGCTGGACGGTTTGATGCCCTTGGCCGAATTGCGCTCAAGACTAGAGATCAAACATCTGCCCGATGAAGACAAAGGCCGCTACAACACCGTGGGCGGTTTGTTGATGTCTGTGTCAGGCCGACTGCCCGTTGTCGGTGAGCGCATAGCCTGCGAAGGCTGGGAATTTGAGGTGCTGGCGCTGGAAGGGCGCAGGATTGATAAATTGCAGGCTAGGCCGTTGACTGACAGTTAAGCGCTTATAAATTCCCGTTCACCCTGAGGTATCGAAGGGTTAGCTCAAGCAGGGACGCTTCGATACCTCAGCGCGAACGGTTCAAACATCTAGCTTCATGGCTGCAGCTGCGATATCGAGTGAACGCAAACGCAGCGCAGGATCAAAAACATCGCACACCAGCATAAATTCATCCGCTTGCGTCGCTTCAGCCATAGCGCTTAAACCCGCTTTCACGGTTTCTGGTCCACCCACCACAGCGCAAGCCAAAAAATCGTCAATGGCGGCGCGCTCCTGCGGATGGCGCTGTGCCATGTAGTTTTCAACCGGCGGAAGAAGCCGACGGCGATCTCCCGTCAAAATGCCCAAAACACGCTGGTAAGTGCTGCTGGCCAAGTATTGCGCTTCGTCATCAGCGGGGGCCGCAATCAGCGGCAAGCCAACGATGGTATAAGGCTTCTCAAGTGACTCAGACGGGCGAAAATTCGAACGATACACATCCAAAGCTTGCAACAGCAAACGTGGCGCAAAGTGGGAGGCAAATGCGTAGGGCAAACCGCGTTCAGCCGCTAATTTGGCAGAAAACAAACTAGAACCCAGCAACCAGATCGGCACATTCGTACCCGCGCCAGGCATCGCAATCAAACGCTGGCCAGCTAGCGGTGCAGACAGCAAGTGCTGAAGTTCTGCCACATCGCGCGGGAAGTCGCTTTCAGCTTCTGCGCGGTCACGGCGCAGTGCCCGCATGGTGGCTTGGTCTGTGCCCGGTGCACGGCCTAGGCCTAGATCAATACGATTCGGGTACAACTCAGCCAAAGTACCAAACGCTTCAGCAACGACGATGGGCGCGTGGTTGGGCAGCATGATGCCACCTGAGCCGACACGAATCGTCGTCGTGCCACCCGCCAAATGCCCCACCAGCACAGCAGTGGCCGAGCTGGCAATGCCTGTCATGTTGTGGTGCTCCGCCACCCAGTAGCGCTTGAAGCCGAGCGATTCAGCATGCTGTGCGGTATGAAGTGCAATCTTCAACGCATCAGCCACCGTGCCGCCTTCGCGTACAGCAACCAAGTCGAGCATAGATAAGGCGATGTCGTGCAATTGTTTCATGGTGCGTTCTGTCGTGTTTGAATTGTTGGCTTAGTTCGCCAATTTAATCCGCCAAAGCGCGCGTAATCACTTCCCGCGTATCGTTGCTCAAATCTTTTTTATCTGCAACGCGGGCAATGGCTTTGCGGGCGGCGCTGCGGTAGGGTTCTGCCAGTTTTTTCCAGCGGTCTAAGGCACGCGCCAAGCGGGCGGCGACTTGGGGGTTGAAGCTGTCTAGTTCCATCACGCGGTCGCTCCAAAACACGTAGCCAGCTGCATCTGCGCGGTGAAAGGCACCCGGGTTGGCGCTGCAGTAGCTGAAGATCACGCTGCGGGCGCGGTTGGGGTTTTTGAGGCTAAAGTCTGGCGAAGTCATCAACTGACGAACGATAGGCAAAATATTGCCATCGCGGTCTGGCGCACCAGCTTGCAAGGCAAACCATTTGTCCAAAACCAAGGGCTCGTTTTTGAACACCGCATGGAATTGCGCCAATGCAGGGGCGGCCAAAGTGTGACCTGTGTTTACCAAGGCGCTGAGCGCATTGAAACGGTCGGTCATATTGCCAGCGTCTTTGAAGCGCTGCAAAGCCTTGCCAGGCCAAACTGAATCGCCCGACGCTTTAGACGCAAGGCAAAGATTCGCCAATGCCATGCCAGCCAAAGAACGACGACCACTGGAGAAAGCATCTGGCGTGTAAGCGCCGTTGTTGTGATGCGTTTCAAACGCCCATTGCCAATCAGCGTGCAAGGCGGTGGCGATCTGCGAACGAAGCGCTTGGCGAACCGTGTGGATGCGTTGTGGGTCAACCACATCGAGTTGCTCGGCGATGTAGCTTTCAGACGGCAGTGTCAGCACCAGTTCTTTGAAAGCAGCATCCAAAGAAGCGTCCCGCAATACCTTGCGCATCGCTTCAATATAGCTATTTAAGGTGCTATTTTCAATGATAGATGGCGTATTTATTGACTCAGTAGCTATTGAATTTATAGCAATTCTTAATCCTAAACGCTGTCCTGCTTCCCATCGGCTGAACGGATCAGTGTCATGCGCCAACAGCGTTAATAACTCCACTTCGGTGTACGCATACTCCAAAATAATCGGTGCGCTGAATCCGCGCAGTAGTGACGGCACGGGTTGTGCATCAACATTGATGAAGCTAACCGTTTGGCTGCTTTGCGTCAACACAACGGTGCGGCTAGCTGTTGCTTGAGCCGATTCGTCACTGAGCTGCAAGGGCAATTCAAGGCCATCGCTGCTCAACAAACCCAGTGTGAGCGGAATCACAAAGGGTGCGTTTGACCCGCTTAAATGTTGGGTGAACGTGATGCTGTAGGTACGTGCCGCCGCGTCATACACGCCGCTGGCTTGCACTCGGGGAGTGCCAGACTGGCTGTACCAGCGTTTGAATTGCAATAGATGACGATCTAGCTCAGAGTTGGGGTTGGCTGAGGCTATCGCCAAAGCAAAGTCATCACACGTCACCGCTTGGCCGTCGAAGCGCTCAAAATACAGCTTCATGCCTTTGGCGAAGCCAGCCTGTCCAGTCGGTGATTCAGGTGTGCTGACCAAGGTTTGCATCATGCGCACCACTTCTGCGCCTTTTTCGTAAATCGTCGCGGTGTAGAAATTGCTGATTTCTACATATTGGTCAGGCCGCACGGGGTGCGACATGGGGCCGGCGTCTTCCACAAACTGCGCTGCACGCAAACCGCGCACGTCTTCAATGCGTTTCACGGCGCGGGCTGAAGCCACGCCAGCCATGTCTTGCGAAAACTCTTGGTCGCGGAAGACGGTCAAACCCTCTTTGAGCGAGAGCTGAAACCAGTCGCGGCAGGTGATGCGGTTGCCGGTCCAGTTGTGAAAATACTCGTGACCAACAACGCTTTCGATGTTGGCAAAGTCTGCATCGGTGGCAGTGGCCTGGTTCGCCAGTACGTATTTGGTGTTGAAGATGTTGAGCCCCTTGTTTTCCATGGCGCCCATGTTGAAATCGCTGGTGGCCACAATCATGAAACGCTCCAGATCGAGCGACAGGCCAAAGCGCGCTTCGTCCCATGCCACCGAAGCCAGCAGCGAGTTCATGGCGTGCCCGGTTTTCTCCAGATCGCCGGTGCGCACATAGACTTGCAGCAAATGGTCTTTACCAGCGCGCGAGGTGATGCGCTGCTCGCGGCACACCAACTGGCCAGCCACCAATGCAAAAAGGTAGGACGGTTTTTTGTGTGGATCAAGCCAGGTGGCAAAGTGACGGCCTTCGTTGCCAGCACCTTCCAGCGCCCCGGCGGCGACCAGGTTGCCGTTGGAGAGCAGTACCGGGTATTTTTGTTTGTCGGCACGCAGCGTCACGCTGTAACTGGCCATCACGTCGGGGCGGTCCAGAAA
>JAYWCQ010000307.1:0-5119 GCA_043780435.1 Polaromonas sp. | reverse complement strand
AATGCGCGTGTCTTCGGTGATGTTGCCGTTGTCGTCCTGCGGCACGTTCAGGTCAGCGCGTATGAAGACGCGTTTACCCTTGAGCTGCCCCTTGGCGATGAGGTCGGAGAGGCGGATAACAGTGGGCGCGGACGTTGTAGACATAGTGAGTAAAAGCTTTAATACTTGCAAGATTGGCCGAAAGAATCAACCGTCATTACCCTATGAAAGCTCTTCTCAGAGACTTTTGGTAACCACTTGGTAACTCAATCCGACCAGAGGCTCAATTGTGCCGTATTTTTTTGCTTTAAAACTTACTAAACCGTTTGAAGCTACGTTAAGCCAGCAAACAGACCGCGACCCGTCCATCTCGCAAGAGCGCAGGGTGATGCGTTATCGCGAAATGTGGTGGTTAGTGGCAAATTACTTCAACGACGAGTAATTCAAAGGCACAAATGCGTAGCCTTTGCCGTCTGTCGCAACACGCATATTGCCCAAGCCTGGGAATGCGAGGTGGGTTGCGCCTACCAAGTAGCCGTTTTTAGCGGCATCGGCGAAGGCGAGTCGGCGTTGCTCGGCGGCGTTTTTGCTGTTGGAGTCGAACTGGATGGTGACGCTGGGGTCTTCAAACTGGACGGCGGCGACGTGCATCAAATCGCCCCAGAGCATCAGCTTTTCGCCTTTGCTTTCAATCGCGTAAACCGTGTGGCCGGGGGTGTGACCATAGGCGGCGATGGCGCGAATGCCGGGGACCAGCTCGGTATTGCCTTCAAAAGTATTGAGTTTGCCAGCTGCCACGTAAGGGTTGACGGAGGCCATCGCGCCTTTGAAGCCGTCTTTGGCGCCCTCGGCGGCAGCGTTCATGTTGGCTTCGCTGAGCCAAAAGTCGGTGTCGTTTTTGTCGATACGCAGTGTCGCGTTGGGGAAGGCGCGCGCGCCTGTCGCCATCAAGCCGCCCACGTGGTCGCCATGCATGTGGGTGATGTAGATTTCATCGACCTGCTCAGGCTGGTAGCCGGCAGCTTTCATGTTGGCGACGATGTTGCCCAGCGTGGGACCAAACAAACCGGCGGCGCCCGTGTCGATCAGTACCAGCTTGCTACCGGTGTTGACCAAAAAGGTGTTGACCGATGTTTCGACGGTTTCCTTCAAAAAGCCTTTTTTGAAGGCGGCGGCCAGTTGCTCAGGTTGGCCGACCAGCAGCTTCATCATTGGCAATTTGACGGTGCCGTCTGAAATGGTGGTGACTTCAAAATCGCCCAGCATCACGCGCATGAAAGCGGGTGCTTGGGTTTTTGCCATAGGCGCTTCGGCCATGGCCGACAGGCTGAACGCGGTGCTGCCCAATAAAACAGCCGAGGCTAGGGTGGAAAGTCGTTTAAGTCGTTTAGACATGAGGTGTTCTCCTAAAAATCAGTGGTGATGCACAGGGATGTGTACAGCCCGATGATAGTAGGCGAAGGCTTCAAATACGGTCGTTCAGGCTACGAAATCCACTGTTTTCAGAGGGTCATCACATCAATAAACCGGCTGGAACTTCCGAATCGTCTTCACCACCTCGTCCGTCACCACAAACCCATCGCCAAACTGAGCCGCCAACTCAGCAGTGCGCTTCACAAACGCATCCACCCCCATGCCGTAGATGAACTGCATCGCGCCGCCGGTGTAGGCGGGGAAGCCGATGCCGAAGATGGAGCCGATGTTGGCGTCGTGCACGGTGGTGAGCACGCCCTCGTGCAGGCAGCGGGCGGTCTCGACAGCTTGGCGGTAGAGCAGGCGGTCTTTGATGTCGGTGATGTTCCAAGCCGTGGCGGGTTTTTCAAACAGAGGCTGCAATTGCGGCCAGAGCGTCTTTTTCTCGCCTTTTGGGTAATCGTAGAAGCCCCCGCCAGCGGCGCGGCCAGGGCGGTTGAGTTCTTTGACCATGCGCTCCACCAGCAGCTCTCCGGGCGTGGCGGTGTAGGTTTTGCCTTCTGCGATGAAGTCGGCACGGGTCTGGTCGAAGACGTGCACGCTGAGCGACAACGCGGTTTCGTCCATCACCGCCAGCGGCCCCACGGGCATGCCGCACTGGATGCCGGCGTTTTCAATCACCGCCGCCGGAATGCCCTCACCCAGCATGGCCGCGCCTTCCATCACAAAGGTGCCAAAGGTGCGGCTGGTGTAAAAGCCGCGCGAGTCGTTCACCACAATCGGGATTTTGCCCAGCGCCTGCACGTAGTCAAAGGCCCGGGCGACGGTTTCATCGTCGGTCTGCTTGCCGCGAATGATCTCGACCAGCTTCATCTTGTCCACCGGGCTGAAAAAGTGGATGCCGACGTACTTGTCGGGGTGGGCACTGGCGGTCGCCAGACCAGAAATCGGCAGCGTGGACGTGTTGGACGCAAAGAAACCTCCCGCAGCCAGCATCGGTTCCGCTTCCTGCGTGACTTTAGCTTTGAGCTGGCGTTGCTCAAACACGGCTTCGATGATCAAATCGCAATCCACCAAATCTTCCGTTTTGGCCGTCGCCGTGATGCGCCCCAGTAGCGCCACTTGGTCGTGCGGGCTCATGCGGCCTTTGTCGACGCGGGGCTGGGTGATGTTGGCGCTGTAGGTTTTGCCTTTGTCGGCCTGCTCCTGCGTCACATCCTTCAACACCGTGGCGATGCCGCGCGCCGCCTGGCTGTAGGCGATGCCCGCGCCCATCATGCCGGCACCCAAAATGCCGACTTTTTGCGGTTTGTAGCGCGGCACGCCTTTGGGGCGGGACTGGCCTGACTTCACCGCATTCATGTCAAAGAAGAAGGTGTTGATCATGTTTTTCGCCACCGGGTCCAACGCCAAGCGGGCCAAATAACGGCTTTCAATCCGCAACGCGGTGTCGAAATCGACCATCGCCCCTTCGACCATTGCAGCCAGCGCCGCTTCGGGGGCGGGGTAGAGGCCACGGGATGCCTTTTTCATCATCGCCGGCGCGACGGTCAGTGCCATGGCGATTTTTGGGTTGGCTGGCGTGCCGCCGGGGATTTTGTAGTCTTTGTTGTCCCAGGGTTGTGCGGAAACGGGGTTAGTGGCAATCCAGGCCAGCGCGGCGGGACGCAAAGCCGCCGCATCGGCGACCAGTTCGTGAATCAAGCTCAAATCCAGCCCTTCACGCGGGCTGAACAGTTTGCCTTCTAATAAATAAGGTTGCGCGCCCATCAGCCCCAGCAAACGCGTCGTTTTGGTGATGCCGGACGCGCCCGGAATCAGCCCCAGGCTTACCTCGGGCATGCCAAACTGGATTTTTTTGTCGTCCACCGCCACCCGGTAATGACCGACCAGCGCCACTTCCCAGCCGCCGCCCAGCGCCGCGCCGTTCAGGCAGCTGACGACCGGTTTGCCAAGCGTCTCCAGTGTGCGGAAGTTCTTTTTCATCCGCTCGATTTCAGTGAAGATCGCGCCCGCGTCTGTCGCCTTGTTGCGCATCAAGCCCTTCAAGTCCGCGCCGGCGAAGAAGGTGGTCTTGTTGGAGGCGAGGATGATGCCGCTGATGGCGTCTTTGTCTTTGACGATCTGCGCCGTCGCCTCGGTCAAATCGCTCTGCCACTGCAGGCACATGGTGTTGACGGGGGAATCGGGCTCGTCAAAGGTGAGGGTGGCGATGCCGTTGCTGAGTTCGTATCGGATGGTTTTCATTAAATCCGCTCCACAATCGTCGCAATCCCCATCCCGCCGCCTACGCACAGCGTCGCCATGCCGTAGCGCAGTTTTCTGCGGTGCAGCTCGTCGATCAAAATCCCCAAAATCATCGCGCCCGTTGCCCCCAGCGGGTGGCCCATGGCAATCGCGCCGCCGTTGACGTTGGTCTTGTCATGCGGCACCTTCATCTCTTTCATGAAGCGCATGGCCACGGCGGCAAAGGCCTCGTTGATCTCCACCAGGTCGATCTGGTCCATCGTCAGCCCCGCCTTGGCCAGCGCCTTGCGGGCGGCGGGCATGGGGCCGGTCAGCATGATGGTCGGGTCAGCCCCGCTCAACGCCACTGAGACAATGCGGGCGCGTGGCGTCAAGTTGTGGGTTTTGCCGGCCTGTTCCGAGCCAATCAGCACGGCAGCCGCGCCATCCACAATGCCCGACGAGTTGCCGGCATGGTGGACGTGGTTGATGCGCGCCACCTGTGGGTAGCGGGTCAGCGCGACCTGATCAAAACCCATCGCGCCCATTTGTTCAAATGCAGGTTTCAGCGCCGCGAGACCTTCCAGCGTGGTGCGGGGTTTGATGAATTCGTCCTGCGCCAGAATGGTTTGGCCCAAAAAGTCGGTCACGGGGATGACCGAGCCATTGAAGTAGCCGGCGTTTTGCGCAAAAGCCGCGCGTTGTTGCGATGCCATGGCAAAGGCGTCCACATCGGCGCGGCTGAAGCCCTCAATCGTCGCAATCAAGTCCGCGCCAATGCCCTGCGGTACAAAGCCGATGGTCGAGTTGGTGTCCGGGTCTTGCGCCCACGCGCCGCCGTCCGAGCCAATCGGCACGCGGCTCATGCTTTCCACACCGCCGGCGACGACCAAGTCTTCCCAGCCCGACGCCACTTTTTGCGCCGCCATGTTGACGGCTTCTAGGCCCGAGGCGCAAAAGCGGTTGATCTGCACGCCCGAAGCGCGGAAGTCCCAGCCGGCCTTGAGTGCCGCAATTTTGGGCAAGACCGAGCCTTGTTCCCCAATCGGTGACACGATGCCCATCACCACGTCGTCCACCGCAGCCGTGTCAAAGCCGTTGCGTTGCTGCAGGTTGGATAGCAATCCAGACAGCAAAGTCACAGGCTTGACCTCATACAGACTGCCGTGCTTCTTGCCTTTGCCGCGCGGGGTGCGGATGGCGTCGTAAACATAGGCTTCGGTGGTCATGGGCAATTCTCCTGTAGGTTGTTAAATGAGCTTGGTTTCAATTGGCGTCAGTTTGTCAAGCGGTTGCAGGCCAGAGCAGGCGCTGTCCCGTGCTTTCGGCTAAGGCTTGGATGTCTTGCTCGGAGTCAACATCCGTGCGGTAGTGCGGGTTGGGTGTTGTCCAGCGCAGCACGGCTTGCGGGTGGGCGGCCTGCCATTGTTTGCAGCCAAAGTTGGCGTTGCCTGCCAAAATCGCTTCACGCACCTGCGCCGTGAACATGACAGGATTGCCG
>JAYWCQ010000306.1:0-4377 GCA_043780435.1 Polaromonas sp. | reverse complement strand
ATGGCAAAGCACTTCAATTTTCCCGCTCTTCAAACCCTCATTCACCGTGCCTGTAGGTCGTGCACGCACCAAACCCTTGATTTGAATACAAAACTCGTTACGCACGCCTTCAGCGAGCTTGAACATCTCGGCACGATCAGGGTCGCACACCACTTGCACATAGCCTTCACGATCACGCAGATCGATAAAAATTACACCGCCATGGTCACGTCGACGGTTCACCCATCCACACAAACTCACTGTTTCGCCGAGCAGAGCCTCAGTCACCAAGCCACAATATTGGGTACGCATTGCCATAATTTTCTCTACTCTATTCGTTAATAAGTTCGTTAATAATTTTGGTTATTTAGGTAGCAGTGGTGCTAGCATTGTTGGAGAAACCACCCCCATTGATACGATGTATTTCAACGCTTCGTCCACACTCATATTGAGCTCAATACAATCTGATTTTTTCAACATCACGAAGTAACCACCTGTTGGATTTGGTGTGGTGGGCACATAAACGCTGAGGTAATCACCTTTGAGGTGATTTGCAACATCACCACCCGGCGTGCCAGTCACAAAAGCAATTGTCCAAACGTCTGCACGCGGCCATTGCACCAATACAGCGGTTCGGAATGCGCTTCCACCGTCAGCAAACAAGGTATCCGACACCTGCTTGACGCTGGAATAGATCGAACGAACAACAGGAATCCGATTCAAAATTACATGACCCCAAATCATCAGCTGACGACCTAAGAAATTACTAGCGGCCGCCCCCACCAAAAGCAAAATGGCCAGAGCTAGCAAAAGGCCAAAGCCTGGAATATGAAAACCGATTAGCTTATCTGGATGCCAAGCGGCAGGCAAAATCAGCAGCGTTTTGTCCAAAGTGCTGAGCATCCACTCCAACAGCCAAATCGTGATGGCAAACGGCACGATGACCAGCAAACCAGCAAACAACCATTTACGCAACTTAGCCATGGACTTCCTTAGGGTATTGAAGGTTAAACGCTAGAAGCTGGCGATGCAGCAGGCGTGGAAGTTGGTGCAACAGGCGCTGGCGCTGGAGCGGGTGTAGCAGGGCTGGCTGCAACAGCAGATTTACTCTCTGAAGCGCTAGCGACGCTGTCTGTTGACGGTGCTGGCGAATCTCCAGACTTGGCATCAACCGCAGGCGCGTTGTTTTTCCCGCCGCCTTCACGGAAATCAGTCACATACCAACCCGTACCCTTCAGCTGAAAACCAGCCGCAGTGAGCTGCTTCTTAAAAGTTGCTTGCCCACAAGAGGGGCAATCGGTGAGCTGCGGGTCTGACATTTTTTGCAAAACGTCTTTGGCATGCCCGCAAGAGTCGCATTTGTAAGCGTAAATAGGCATAAAAAGAGGGGGTTAAAGCGTCATAAAGGCGCAAAAGCACTGAAACCGCCGCTTTTGCGCAACCTTCTATTATAAGTGGCTTACACTGCGGCGCTTCAAAGGCTAAAAAACAAACATATGCATGCGAGACACCAATTGCATGACGATCAAACCCACTATGAAACCAAAACCAGCGTACATCAAACGTTGTAATAGCTTGTTCGTTCGCTGCTGCTCACGCAATAAGCCTTTGAGAATCTGCGCCTCTTGATACGTATCAGCAGATTTGTGCTTCAGATAGTTTGCCAACAATGCCGGCAGCTCAGGCAATAACTTAGCATATTGCGGTGCTTGATTTTTCAATTCTTCAAGCAACTTTTGCGGGCCAATTTGCTCCAGCATCCATTTCTCTAAAAATGGTTTGGCGGTATTCCATAAATCCAAATCAGGGTCCAAATCTCGACCCAAGCCTTCGATATTTAGCAGGGTTTTTTGTAACAAAACCAACTGCGGCTGAATTTCCACGTGAAAACGGCGTGAGGTTTGGAAGAGTCGCATCAACACCAGGCCGAGTGAGATTTCTTTCAATGGTCGGTCAAAGTAAGGTTCGCAAACGGCACGAATGGCAGATTCCAGCTCATCCACCCGAGTAGCTTTGGGCACCCAGCCAGACTCAATGTGCAACTCGGCCACCCGCTTGTAGTCGCGCCTAAAAAAAGCCGTGAAATTTTGTGCTAAATACTCTTTATCGACCGCCGTCAAACTGCCAATAATGCCAAAATCGAGCAAAATATAGCGTCCAAACGTCTCAGGCTCAAGGCTGACCTGGATGTTGCCAGGGTGCATATCGGCATGGAAAAAGCCGTCTCTGAAGACCTGCGTGAAGAAGATTGTTACCCCGTCGCGGGCGAGTTTTTTGAAATCAACCCCTGCATCATGAAGCACCTGCGTTTGGTTGATGGGTATGCCTTTCATGCGCTGCATCACCATCACCTCGGGGTGGCAATAGTCCCAGTACATGTCGGGAATCATGACCAAGTCTTTTTCAGCTTTGTGCAGCGACATATTGCGCTTGAGCTGTGCGGCGCTGGAAGCTTCACGAATCAAATCAAGTTCGTCATGCAAATGTTTGTCAAATTCACTGACCACCTCTCGCGGCTTCAAGCGTTTGCCGTCAGCACTGAGCTTTTCCACCCAGCCAGCCATCATGTGCATCAGGCTCAGGTCTTTATCAATCACCGGCAACATATTGGGACGCAACACTTTGACGGCGACATCTCGGCTCCTGCCTTGTTTGTCTGTGATTGTCGCAAAATGCACCTGCGCCACCGAGGCACTGGCTACGGGTTTATGGTCAAACGAGGTGAAAATCTCTGCGAGTGGTTTTTTAAAGGCGCGCTCGATACTTTCAACAGCAATGCGCGAATCAAACGGTGGCACGCGGTCTTGCAAACGAGCCAACTCATCGGCAATATCCAATGGCAGCAAATCGCGCCGTGTTGATAACACCTGGCCGAATTTAACGAAAATCGGCCCCAAACTCTCCAACGCTTCCCGCAAGCGCTGCCCGCGTGGTGCTTTCAGGTTACGCCCCACCGAGACGATGCGGGCAATCACGGTGAGCCACGGTTTTTGAAAACTCGTCAACACCAGTTGGTCTAAACCAAAGCGCAGCGCAATCCAGACAATGAATATGCCCCGAAAGAGCCGCCTCATGGTTTGGCCTTAGTTGCGGCCTTTGTTGCGGCCTTTGCGGTATCCGTGTCAGCTACTTTGGTGACTAAGAATGACTTCAAACCTAGCACTATTTGCTTGACCACACTGGTCAAAGCGTGAGCAGGTGCATCGCCTAAGATGCGCGACAAGTCTTCTTCCACGTCCCAGCGCACATGGTCTGCCAGCCAGTTCACTTCAGCGGCAAGCTGCACGTCGCCTTCAATGTTGATGGTGGGTTTGCCACCTGCCAGTACAGTTTGAAGCAAAAACAAAGGTGAATCATCAGCGACCAGCAAGCTCAAATCAGCGGCTTGGTGGTCAGCCACTCGCTCCAGCAAGCCTGCTGGTGTGGCCGCTAGCGTCATCGACAGCGTTCGCCATTTCAGGTGGATGACTCGGCCTTTGAGTCGTGCCAAACGTGCAGTCGCTTCGGGTTCCTGCATCAACACATGATTGAGCAACAAAACAAGGCGATGCTGCACCTCGTCAACAGCCCATTCGGGTGGTTGCAGCTTGGTGAGCTTATCTACCAAGTCATTCAGCAAAGAAAAAGGGGACGATGTTGCCATAGTCCCCAATTATTCACGACTTTTGCCAGATTTAAAATCTCAAGGTTTTTTTAATTTACCCCAGCAAGGTCTTAATTAACTTGGCCGCTTACTGCAGTGCTTGCACACCTGCGACCAACCAGCCGCCGCCATTTTTGGACTTGGTCATGTTCCACACCTCACGGAACGGCGCTGGACCGGCTGATGCGTCTTCACGAATCATGCCTGAAAACTCCACGCTGGCCATGTATTCAGTCGCCATTTCTTCAATGCCGAGCAACTGAGCGTCCAACATCACCACGTCGGTCTTGTTAACCACGCCAGCTTGCACGCCGCGCTCTGCCAATTGTGCTTTGATTTCGGCAGCCATTTCGTCCGTCATCATTGCCTTTAAGGAGGCTATATCCGACTTGTCCCAAGCGTCTTGCAGGGTAACGAAGTTGCGCTTGGCAGCTGTCAAAAAGCCGGCTGTGTCGAAATCAACAGGTACACCCCAAGATTGCGGCCCAGACAAACCAGCTGTGCTGTCAGCCGTTTGCAGGCCAGAGCCAATCATGGATTTACCAGCTTGGCCAGCGTTTGCGCTGTCAAACGCTGTGGCATTGCCTTCCCATGGGCGAGCAGAAGCGTCGTTGCCAACGTTTTGCGGGCTGTACGAGCGTGGTGCAATGGCATCTGTAGGTGATGCACTGCCAGCACCTTGCATCGCATAGGGGCTACCAGAGTTAAACGTATTGCCGTCGGACTTTTTGCCACGTGAGCGGATAAAGTACATA
>JAYWCQ010000305.1:0-4114 GCA_043780435.1 Polaromonas sp. | reverse complement strand
GGTGGAATACGCCATCGAAGCGCGCCGTGGTCGCCATGCCACTGAAACGCAGCCTGCGGTACCGCCTATGTCCCGCGTCGATGCGCTCTTAGACGCCTGTCACAAACGTGCCCGCCCGATTGTGATGACCACCATCGCTATGGGCGCCGGCATGTTGCCGATTGCCATGAGCTGGGGCAGTGCCGACGGCAGCTTCCGCAGCCCGATGGCGGTGGCGGTGATTGGCGGCTTGATCACCTCCACATTCCTCAGCTTGTTGGTGATTCCGGCGGTGTTCACCTTGGTGGACGATGTACCCGCCGCGTTGAAATGGGTGTGGTGCAAAGTGACTTTTAGTAAAACTGCAGCTGCATAAAAACCAAGTATTGCTATTTAATAAAGAGCAACATAAGCAATGAATACAACGACTAAAGCCAATAAATGTCCTCTGTGCGGGCTCATCAACCAATGCGCGATGGAAATCGAACGCGAAACCGGTGTCAAACAAGCGCCCTGCTGGTGTACGGCGGTCAGGTTTGATGCGGATTTGCTGGCGCGCGTACCGCTAGAAAAGCGCGATTTGGCTTGCATTTGTGAAAAATGTGCCAATTGGGGGTCATTTCATCGTCCTAGATGAAATTCCCTATATCTGGCAGGATTGCAGTTCGTTAAACTTTCATCCTTATTTATTAGGAGATCCCATGAAACGCCGCAGTTTGTTACAAGCCAGTTTACTCGCCTCAGCTTTGCCAGAATTAGTCGCACATAACGCTTTTGCGCAAGACAAATATCCAAGCAAACCCATCACCTTGATTTGCCCATACGCCGCCGGTGGCAATGCAGACCAGCGCTCACGCCAATTCGGCAAGTTTTTATCTGCAGCCTTGGGTCAGCCTGTGATTGTGGACAACAAAGCCGGTGCGGGTGGCAATATTGGTACGGAAATAGTGGCGCGTGCTAAGCCGGACGGCTATGTGATTGGTATGGGTAATTTTGCGCCATTGGCGGTGAACCCGACCATGTTCAAGAAAATGAATTTCGATCCGGCTAAAGATTTGATGCCGATTGCCTTGATCGAAAAAGGCCCATTGATGCTCACTGTGCCGATGAATTCACCTTTTAAGAGCGTGAAAGACGTGATTGCGGCTGCCAAAGCCAAACCAGGCCAATTGACATTTGCCTCAGGTGGCTTGGGTGGTTCGCACCATTTGTCGGGTGAGATGTTCAAGTCATTGGCGGGCATTTTCATGACGCATATTCCCTACAAAGGCGGCGCACCTGCAACGACTGATTTGTTAGGCGGTCAAGTCGACATGATGTTTGAACAAATGTATTCTGCCGTACCTAATGTGAGGGCTGGCAAACTGCGTGCCTTGGCAGTGACCAGTGCCAAGCGTTCACCCCTTTTTCCTGATGTTCCCACCATGGCCGAGTCTGGTGTGCCAGGCTTTGAAGTTCAAAACTGGCAGGGTTTTGTGGCACCGGCCGGTACGCCGCGCGACATTATCAAGTTGCTCAACGAAATCACCAACAAGGCGTTTTCTGATCCACAGATCAAAGAGCAAATGTTGGGTCAAGGCAATGAGTTGGGCGGCGGCACGCCAGAGCAGTTTGAAGCCTTCATCAAATCCGAAGCAGCCAAGTGGGGTAAGTTGGTTAAATCTGCGGGCATCAAACCGGAATAAAGTCGGAATAAAACCGAAATAAAGCGGTAAATGCAAGCGACAAGCAACGGCGGCCTACTTCAAATCTAAAATGCTCTTATGAGTACCTATAAATTTGAAGTTTCCGTCACTTCGCAATACATCGCCGAGCAGTCTGACCCGCAAGAAGACAGCTATGCTTTCGCCTACACCATCACGGTGAACAACGCGGGCAGTGTGCCAGCCCAGCTGATTTCACGGCACTGGGTGATTGTGGACGCTTCGGGTCATACCGAAGAGGTCAAAGGCTTGGGTGTGGTCGGGCATCAGCCCTTGCTCAAACCCGGTGAATCGTTCCAGTACAGCAGTGGTTGCCGTTTGCGCACGCCGTCTGGCACCATGCACGGCAGCTATTTTTGTGTGGCTGAAGATGGCGAGCGGTTTGAAGCACCTGTCGCGCTCTTCGTGTTAGAGGCGGACACGCCAGGTGCTCGCGTGTTGCACTAGTAGATTCAACAAACCCGTTCGCCCTGAGCTTGTCGAAGGGTTGCGATGACTTCGACAAGCTCAGTCCGAACGGAGCTGGCTTATTCTTTCTCGTTAAACAGCACAGCGCTGTTCTTAGGCGGCAGCACACCCAAGTGTCGATACGCAGCCAATGTGGCAATCCGTCCACGCGGGGTGCGTTGCAGGTAGCCTTGCTGAATCAAATACGGCTCAATCACGTCTTCAATCGTGTCGCGCTCTTCACCAATGCTGGCGGCGATGTTGTCCAGCCCCACCGGCCCGCCATCGAATCGGTGAATCACCGCTTCCAACATCTTGCGGTCCATGATGTCCAAGCCCTGCGGATCCACATCAAGCATCGCCAAGGCTTTGTTGGCAATCTCTAGCGTGATGCGCCCTTTGCCTTTGACGTCGGCATAATCGCGCACGCGGCGCAGCAGGCGGTTGGCAATACGCGGTGTGCCGCGTGAACGGCGCGCAATCTCAAAGCCACCCTCTTCGTCCGTCGGCACATTCAGCAAGTTCGCGCTGCGCTTCACAATCCGCGCTAATTCTTGCGACGAGTAAAACTCCAGCCGCGAGACAATACCAAAGCGGTCACGCAACGGATTCGTCAACATGCCCGCCCGTGTGGTCGCACCCACCAGTGTGAAGGGCTGCAAATCCAGCTTGATTGAGCGTGCCGATGGCCCTTCGCCAATCATGATGTCGATCTGAAAATCTTCCAATGCGGGGTACAAAATCTCTTCCACCACCGGGCTGAGGCGGTGAATTTCGTCGATGAACAACACATCGTTCTTTTCCAAATTGGTCAAGAGCGCTGCCAAATCTTTTGGCTTTTCAAGCACTGGCCCGCTGGTTTGACGTAAATTGACGCCTAATTCGTGCGCGATGATGTGCGATAAGGTGGTTTTCCCCAAGCCCGGCGGTCCAAACAGTAGCACATGGTCCATCGCCTCATGGCGCATTTTGGCCGCACCAATGAAAATCTCCAGCTGCTCCCGCACCTTGGTTTGCCCCACGTACTCGTCAAACAACTTAGGCCGCAAGGCACGTTCAACAGCTTCTTCGTTGGGCGAGGCGGCAGCGGCAGACATCACCCGCTTGTCCGGTGGAGGCAGGCCGAAATCGTCGGTTTGGATGCTCATGTTTGTTTTTAATTATGTCGTCGACTATTTAGCCAAAGCCCGCAGCGCCAGCTTGATACCATCACTCACACTCACCTCTTGCGGCAGCGCTTTCAGCGCCAAGGCGGCTTCTTTGTCGCTGTAGCCCAGTGCCACCAACGCCTGCAGAATGTCGATTTGTGTATCGCTGCCCGCGTGCGTGGGCAAGCCAATGTCCGCACCCATTTTGCCTTTGAGCTCTAACAACAAGCGCTCGGCGGTTTTCTTACCGATGCCGGGTACTTTGATCAATCTGCCGGCTTCTTGCAGGGTGATGGCTTGTGCCAACTCGCCCACGCTCATGCCCGACAGCACGGACAAAGCGGTGCGCGCACCGACGCCAGAGATTTTGATGAGCTGGCGAAACGCCGAGCGTTCTTGCGCGGTTTGAAAGCCAAACAGGATTTGCGCGTCTTCACGCACAACGAAATGCGTCAACAGTGTGACCTGTTCGCCCAATGGCGGCAGGTTGTAAAACGTGCTCATGGGCACATCCACCTCATAACCTACGCCGTGGCAATCGATGACGATTTGCGGTGGGTTTTTGTCGCACAGCGTGCCGCTTAATTTACCAATCATGTAGGTTTGTCTTGTCGTTATGTGGGGTAAGCTTGTCTTGGTGTAAATTAGAACACCTAAATGCGATGTAACATGATTATCTAAGGATTCTGCACTTGATTCTGCGTCACACCTTTTCACCGCCCAACAACACCCGCACCAGCCACACCTGCGGCCCGCTAGACGTGCATTTGCGAACCATAGAAGCCGAGCTGGGTGTCAGCATTGCGCACCGGCACGAGCAGTTCAAAATTGACGGCA
>JAYWCQ010000304.1:0-6114 GCA_043780435.1 Polaromonas sp. | reverse complement strand
GCTTTGAGTTGGGCATGTTGAAGCCGAATGAAATTTTGGTTCAGTACACCAAATAATCCATCACTTAGGTTTTGCTTTGAAAATTGCCATCGTAGGTGCGGAAAGTACCGGCAAATCTGAACTGGTCAAGCAGCTTACGCAACATTTTCAAACGCAAGGCAAGGCTGTTAAACATATCCCTGAATACCTGCGTACTTGGTGCGAGGCAGAAAAACGCACACCCCGACAAGACGAGCAGCTGGCCATAGCCACAGAGCAGATACGGCAAATTGAGTCTCCACCTTTGGCCGACTCCACTGGCGATATCTTGCTTGCCGACACCACCGCATTAACTGTTGCGGTCTACAGTGATTTACTGTTCAACGATAGCTCTTTGTACGATATGGCACTCGCTCATCAGCGCACATTTGAAACCACCCTACTGATGGGCTTAGATCTTTCATGGGTGCAAGACGGTATTCAACGCGATGGCGCGCATATGCGTGAGCCCGTCGATACCGCACTGCGCGACGCACTCACCCGTGGCGGTATTCAATTTCAAGTGGTTTACGGCACCGGTGAATCGCGTTTGCACAACGCATTGCGCTGCCTAAATAGTCAGGTTGAGGATACGTCCGCTGAAGATATCAGCTTGAAAAGTCATCCACAGCGCTTGCGAAATTGGGTCTGCGAACGCTGCTCAGACTCCGTATGCGAGCATCGCTTGTTTAGAGATTTGATTAAGAAATAAACATTAGTTTATTGAACCAAGCCTGAATCACCCGGCAAACTTTTGACGGCACTTTCAGCTTTGATAAAAATTTGCGCTGCATCCACAGGGTCAAACCGCTGCTGTTGACCGCAAAACTCGCACGACACTTCCACATCGCCACGTTCAGCCAAAATTTCTGCCACTTCGGTTTGACCGAGGTTCAAAATCATGTTGCTGACGCGTTCACGTGAACAGTTGCAGGCAAATTTGGCAGGCAATGGCTCATAACGAACCACCGCTTCCTCCCAAAACAGGCGGTGCAAAATCTCATTCGCATCCAGCGTCAGCAGCTCTTCTTGCTTCAAGCTGGCAGCAAACACGGCCAAGCGGTTGTAATGCTCGTTCAAACCAATTTCGTCTTCATTGCGCTTGCTGACCATGCTGCCCACCAAATTGCCTTCCCCCTGCATGGGCAGGCGCTGAATTAGCAGCCCAGCGGCGACGGTGTCGTTCGCGGCCAGCACCATCGTCGTGTCCAGCTGCTCGCTTTGCAGCATGTAATGCTCGATCACGCTGCTCAGCTTTTCAATCGGCTGGCGGTGGTCGTCAAACAACGGCACCACGCCTTGGTAAGGCTGTTGGCCTGGAAACTTGTCTTTGGGGTCTAAGATAACGGCACAGCGGCCTTTGTTATCCACATTGACCATTTGCGACAAGTTGCTGTCGGCTGACACATCGCCAATCACGGTCGCGGTTGAACGAAAACTCAAGTCAGACTGCACCTCTGCGACAACCAGCTTCACAGGGCCACTGCCAGTCGTCCCGGCAATTTGCAACGTCAAACTGCCATTAAATTTGATGTTGGACTGCATCAACACCGCCGCCGCGGTCAGCTCGCCCAGCATGTGACTCACAGGCGCAGGGTAGGCGCCGGTGGTCGAATTGGCAGCGCGGCGTTGCAAAATCTCTTGCCAGCTGTCGGTCAAACGCACCAAGGTACCACGCACGGGCAAACCGTCAAATAGGAATTTATGAACTTCAGACATTAAAAATCACTAAACATGAAAACATTTGAGTTTAATCTGTTCGCCCTGAGGTATCGAAGGGTTCTTAAAGGCTTCGATACCTCAGCCCGAACGGTGTGGGTTTTAACGGTATAGGTCAATCAACTGATCTTTTTCAAACCAGTCTTAAACCGCAACGCATTGTCAACATAGTGCTTAGCAATCCCCAAAAGGCCAGCTTGCTGCTCAGCCGACAGCTCCCGCACCGCCTTGGCCGGGCTGCCGATAATCATGCTGCCATCAGGGAAGACTTTGCCTTCGGTCACCAACGAACCCGCGCCGACCAAGCAATTTTTACCAATCACTGCACCATTCAGCACTATCGAGCCAATGCCGATCAGCGTCCCATCGCCTACCGTGCAGCCATGCAGCATCACCTGGTGGCCAACGCTCACGTTGTCGCCAATGATGAGCGGTTTACCTGGGTCGGCATGTAGCACGCTGGCGTCTTGAATATTGGTGTTTTTGCCAATGGTGATGGTCTCAGAATCACCCCGGACCACGGTACCAAACCACACGTTTGAGTTCACAGCCATACGCACATCGCCCATCACCTGCGCGCTGTCTGCCACCCACGCGCCAGCGGCCAGTTGGGGGGTTAGATCGTCTAATTGATAAATCGCCATGGCATGCGTCCTTTGTGTGTTTTACGGGTTGAATTAACTACAATTGTAAGGATGCAAGCAAGCCCAGAACTGCGCCAAACCGCTTATAGCGCCTTTATCAGCCCAACTATAGAGCATAAAATGGCTTTAGCCGGCATATTACCTTCCTATACCGCTATAAATAGTGTAGCAATTATCGCGTCAAACGACGCGCAATCCAAACCCGGCGTACCAGCCAAACCTGAATTGCTGGAGCCGCTGAATGTAGACAAACGTTCCCCTTTCACCCCCGCCGGCCATGCCGCGCTGATGCATGCGATTTGCCATATTGAATTTAATGCGGTGAATCTGGCTTTGGATGCTATTTGGCGCTTTGACGGTATGCCAAAGCAGTATTACTTGGATTGGGCGCAAGTCGCCAAAGAAGAAGCCTACCACTTCAGTTTGCTAGAAAACCATTTGAAATCAATCGTTTACGATGAAAACAAATACTATGAATACGGCGACTTCCCGGCGCACACCGGTTTATGGACCATGTGCGAGAAAACCAAAGACGACATCGTTGCCCGCATGGCCCTGGTGCCGCGAACCTTGGAAGCGCGTGGTTTGGATGCCACGCCGCTTATACAAGCCAAGCTGCGTAAGGTGAAAACGTCGTATGCAACCGAAGCCATTGAGATATTGGACATCATTTTGCGCGACGAAATCGGCCACGTCGCGATTGGCAACCACTGGTACCGCTGGCTGTGCAAGCGTGATGGGCTTGATCCCATGCGCCATTACGCCACCTTGCATAACCTGCATGCTGCACCAAAATTAAGAGCACCGTTTAATTTAGAAGCCCGCTTTAAAGCGGGGTTTACACCGCAAGAAATTGCTTTTTTAAGCGCCTAGCGCAATCGCTGAACCACTTGGCAAAAGTAACCGAAGAAGACAACACACCCAAAACCATTGTCCCCTGATCAGCCACGGTGAGCTTGCCGCGCACGTAGGCGCGTCCCGCGAAATGGTGAATAAGTTTATGCAGACATAAAAAAGGGAGCTAGGCTCCCTTTTTTATGTGTAGCAACGCAATTTGGGATTAACCCATATGCAAACCACCATTCACCGAGAAGTCCGCACCCGTGGTGTAGCCCCCTTCTTCTGACGCCAACCACGCGATGATGGACGCGATTTCAGACGGTTTACCGAGACGCTTGACGGGAATAGTCGCCACAATCTTGGCCAACACGTCTTCACGAATCGCATTGACCATGTCGGTGCCGATGTAGCCGGGGCTGACGGTGTTGACGGTCACCCCTTTGGTGGCCATTTCTTGCGCCAAGGCCATGGAGAAACCGTGCATACCGGCTTTGGCAGCTGAGTAGTTGGTTTGGCCCGCTTGGCCTTTTTCACCGTTGACAGAGCTGATATTGATGATACGGCCCCAACCTTTTTCAACCATGTCGGCCACCACTTGCTTGGTGACGTTGAACATGCTGTTGAGGTTGGTTTCGATCACGCCGTCCCAGTCTTCGCGGGTCATTTTCAGGAACATGCGGTCTTTGGTGATGCCGGCGTTGTTCACCAACACGTCAATAATGCCATGCTCTGCCTTGGTTTTGGTGAAAGCTTCAACCGTAGAGTCCCACGCTCCCACGTTACCCACTGACGCATAGAACGTGTAGCCCAAAGCGGCTTGTTCGGCGATCCACTTGGCGTGGTCACGTGTTGGGCCGCAGCCGGCGATGACTTTGAAGCCCTCTTTGTGCAAGCGCTGGCAAATGGCGGTTCCGATGCCACCCATACCGCCTGTGACGTAAGCTACTTTTCCATTCATGATGATGCTCCTGTTGTGGTTATAAAAAATTATTTGAAATTGCTAATGACTGAATTGTCGTTCCCGCGAAGGCGGGAATGAAATGATTGGGAATGGAAATAAGGTGTAGTTTTAGCGCTCAATCGTCAGTGCCACGCCCATGCCACCGCCTATACACAGCGACGCAATGCCCTTCTTCGCGTCGCGTTTCGCCATTTCGTGCAACAGTGTCACCAAAATACGGCAGCCGGACGCGCCAATCGGGTGGCCAATCGCAATCGCGCCGCCGTTGACGTTAATTTTGCTGGTGTCCCAGCCCATTTCTTGATTCACAGCGCAGGCTTGTGCGGCGAAAGCTTCGTTGATTTCCAGCAAATCGAGGTCTTGTGCGTTCCAACCCGCGCGTTTCAGGGCGATTTGAGAGGCGGATACTGGCCCCATACCCATCATGGCTGGGTCTAGACCTGAGGTCGCGAAGCTGGCGATACGGCCCAATGGCTTCAAGCCCAGTGCAGCAGCCTTGGCAGCGGTCATCACCATCACGGCGGCTGCGCCGTCGTTGATGCCCGATGCATTGCCTGCGGTCACGCCACCGGCTTTGTCAAACGCAGGGCGCAAACCGGCCAAGCCTTCAGCGCTGGATTTGCGGTTGATGAACTCGTCTGCCGCGAAAACGATAGGGTCGCCCTTTTTCTGCGCGATGCTGAAAGGCATGATTTCGTCTTTAAAACGACCTGAATCTTGCGCCGCAGCGGCTTTGGTTTGGCTGGCCAGCGCCAAAGCGTCTTGCATGTCGCGGGTGATACCGAATTTTTTGGCCACATTTTCAGCGGTGATGCCCATGTGGTACTGGTTATAAACGTCCCACAAGCCGTCCACAATCATGGAGTCGATCATCTTCCAGTCACCCATGCGCTGACCGTCGCGGCTGCCCAGCAGCACGTGTGGGGAGGCGCTCATGTTTTCTTGGCCACCAGCGATGACGATTTCAGAGTCACCATAAGCCACGGCTTGGGCAGCTAGCATCACAGCTTTGAGGCCTGAGCCGCAAACGGCGTTGATGGTCAAACCAGGGGTGGCTTGGTTCAAACCGCTTTTGATAACTGCTTGACGTGCTGGGTTTTGACCCGCGCCGGCTGCCAGCACCTGACCCATGATGACTTCGCCGACTTGGTCAGCTTGCAAACCGCTGCGTTTCAGCACTTCGGCAATAACGGCTGCACCCAGTTCAGTCGCTGGTGTTTTGGCGAGGGTTCCGCCGAATTTGCCAACGGCAGTACGGGTGGCGGCGACGATGACGATATCTTGCATGATGATTTCCTTCTGTTAAATCTTTCCGTACGCCCTGAGCCTGTCTAAGGGTTAACGATTGTGACAGCGTTTCGGCAGGCTCAACGCGAACGGTTTTCTGTTTTCTATACGGCTTTGGCTTTCACGTAGCGACCCGGCGCGGGTTCAATGGCTTTGAACTTGACCTTACCTGTGCCGTTACCATAGGTTTTGGGTGCAGCAATCTGTTTCCCTCCGTTTCCAGCCAACCAAGCAGACCAATCTGTCCACCAGCTGCCTGGGTGCTCTTTGCTGCTGGCTTGCCATTCGGCTTGGGTGGCGGGAAATTTATCCTTGATTTTGTCGTTGGTCCAATAGCTGCGTTTGTTCTTCACAGGTGCATTAATCACCCCAGCAATATGCCCAGACGCCCCCATGACAAAGCGTTTTTTACCCGGCAACAATTGCGTGGAAGCGTACGCGCCAGCTATCGGCACAATGTGGTCTTCGCGCGAGCCATAAATGTAGGTTGGGATATCGACTTTGCTCAAATCAACCTTCTCACCGCACACCACAGTTTTACCGGGTTTGATGAGGTTGTTCTCATGGTAGGTGTTACGCAAGTACCAGGTGTACATGGGGCCTGGCAGGTTGGTGGCGTCAGAGTTCCAGTACAACAGGTCAAAC
>JAYWCQ010000303.1:0-3673 GCA_043780435.1 Polaromonas sp. | reverse complement strand
GTCGCCCACGTACCGACGGCGGTTTTTAGCCAACACCCAGCAAGCAGGCTACCGTTTTGGCCAGGTCGTGGGCGCGGTGGCGCAGACGGGGCGCATGGTCGCCGAGATCCCCAAACTGTGGATGCGAGACCCAAACAAACCTCAAAATCAGCAGCAAGTGCCTTTTGAATGGGACCAAGCCAGCACCATCACCCGCGTAGAGGCGGCGTACCAAAAAGGCAAGGGCGTGATTTTTTTGACCCCCCATCTGGGGTGTTTTGAAATCGTGGCGCAGGCCTTGGCCTTGCAATTTAGTACGCAATATGGCCCCTTGACCGTGCTGTACCGACCCGCGCGCAAGGCGTGGATGGCGCAGCTGGTGGCCAATTCCCGCGACCGCCCCGGCCTGACCGCCGTGCCGACCAATTTGTCCGGCGTGAGGCAAATGATCAAAGCCTTGCGCAAAGGCGAAGCCGTGGGTCTGCTGCCCGACCAAGTGCCGCCCGATGGCATGGGGCTGTGGAGCGGGTTTTTTGGCAAAGACGCCTACACCATGACGCTGGCGGCGCGCTTGGCGGCACAAACCGGTGCCACGGTGCTGGTCAGCTGGGGTGAGCGCCTGCCGTGGGGGCGAGGCTACAAATTGCATTTTTACGAATTAAATCAAGGACTTGACGGCGATTTAGACGCAGCTGTGGGGCGCATGAACGTCGCCATGGAGGGGCTGATACGCGCCTGCCCCAGCCAATATTTGTGGGGCTACGGGCGGTACAAAGCGCCGAGAAAAGAAGCTGCGTCATGAACGTACTCGGCGCGTATCTGGCCATAGGCTTCATGCGGCTTTTGGCGATCTTGCCGCTCAGCTGGGTGCGTGCGCTGGGTTGGGGGCTGGGCAGTTTGCTATTTTTGCTGCTGAAATCACGCCGCCACGTTGCCGTGGTAAATTTAACGCTATGCTTTCCAGAGCACTCTAGGCAACAAATAAACCGGCTAGCACGTCAAAACTTCGTCTATTACATGCAGGCGCTGCTGGATCGGGGCTGGCTATGGCATGGCAGCACGGCGGTGACTTTGCGGCGTTTGAAAATCACTGGGGTAGTGGAACAACTGCAAAACGACGAGCCAGTGGTGCTTTTTGTGCCGCATTTTGTGGGACTGGATGCGGGCAACACCGCGTTTACCCAGCAAATACCGCGCAAACTCATCACCATTTACACCAACCAAGCGAATAAAACGATAGACGCGTGGATACTCAAACGCCGCGCCCGCTTTGGCAATATCCGCTTGTTTGGCCGCGTTGCGGGGGTGAAAGAGATTCTTGCCGCCTTGCGTTCGGGCGAAATGCTGGGTATCTTGCCCGATATGGGGTTTGGTCCTGAAGAATCGATTCTGGTGCCGTTTTATGGCATTCCAACGTATACCGTGCCATCGCTGCATCGGTTTGCGCGCTTGGGCAAGGCCAAAGTCATTCCCGTCTTAAATAAAATGACAAATTATGGCTACGAGGTGCAAGTATTACCCGCTTGGGATGATTTCCCATCCAGCAGTATGGAAGCAGATACGGCACGGATGAACAAAGCGCTGGAAGGCTATATTGAGAGCATGCCAGCGCAGTATTTCTGGGTGCATAAACGCTTTAAAGACAGGCCATCGGGTGAAAAATCAGTTTATTAAAAACGATTTAATAAACAATAAATTCATTAAAAGGAGCATCATGCTTATTGTTTACTTGATCGTGATTTTGCTGGCAGTGATATTGCTTGCGGCGCAATTTGGGTTGTTTTCAGGTAAACAATCTAATAATATTGGTGTGACAAGTGAACGCCTCAAACCTCCCTCAAAAACCCGCAACAGCGTGAGCAGCCAAGCGTATTTGCACCCCGACCACGTGCAATTGCAATATGCGAGTATTGAACCCCTGCCATTCAAAAACAACAGTGCCGCAAACTCCATGCAAGTATTACTCGCCATACTGAAAAGCATGCCCGGCATGACGATAGTTGATGCCAAGCCCGACTACATCTACGCCCAATCGCTAACCAAGGTGCTGCGATTTGTTGACGATGTAGAGTTTTGGGCGAATCCCGCCAAAAACGTGATCGACGTGCGCAGCGCCAGTCGCTTGGGGCGTGAAGATTTTGGCGTGAATCGGGCGCGTGTCGAGGCGATTCGATCCGCTTATTTGGCCAATTAGTGCTAATTTAGTTGGAATGATGCAAAAAATAGGTTAAAAATTGCTGTAGACTGTGTATTCATTGCCTAAAATGCTATAAAAATAATAGCAATTTAGTGGGTTCTTGCATGCTTGAATTCCGCTGACTTCAGTGGTTTAAAAAATCTTGCAGATACCCCGCCACCAGCTGCGGCTGCTCATGAATGAGCCAGTGGGTGCCGTTCTGCACTTTGTGTAGCGTTAATTGCGGGACGTAGTCGTCCAAACCGTCAATCAACTCGGGCGGCAGCGCAGTGTCGTTCATCGCCCAAATCACCAAGGTCGGTAAATCAACGGTTAGCTTGCTGTGTGGCAGCTCAACGCCGGCTGCACCAGTGTCCGTTTTGGTGGCGGGGCGCAGGGGAGAGGCGCGGTAGTAGTTGCAGCCACCCGTCAAACCTGCGTTCCATACGTCGCGGTATTGCTGTTTAAGGGCGGGCGTCAGCCACGCAAATTCGCCATTTTCAGCGCCCATGTTGGTGAAAAAGCCAAACAAACGGCGGTAATCATCTTCTGCGAGGATTTTTTCCGAATCGGGGCGCACCAAAAAATTCATGTAGGCGCTGGCGGCCTGCTGTTTGGGATTGTGGGTGAGCTCTCGTACAAAGGTACCGGTGTGCGGTGAGTTGATGATGCTGAGTTTTTTCGTCAAATGCGGCATCTGGTTGGCTAAAGTCCAAGCAACAGAGCCGCCCCAGTCGTGTGCTACCAAACATTCCAGTTTATTACCAGAGCCTGCTGTTTCAATCGCGACCAAGGCGGCGATGTCTTGCATCAAATACTTGACGCGGTAGGCGCTCACTTCGCTGGGGGAGCTTGATTTTTCAAAACCGCGCAAATTGGGTGCAATACAGCGGTAACCACCATTTTCGGGTTTGGCGAAGTGTTCCAGCAGGGTATCCCACACAAAAGCCGCTTCAGGGAAACCATGCAAAAACATCAAAACGGGGCGCCCCCGTGTGCCGGCTGCGCGGCAGCTGAGCGTGATGCCGTGGGGCAGGGTTTGTTGGTAGGTTTGCAACATAGGTACATCTCGTAGTTTCTTGTAAAATTCGCGTAAAGTGTACGCAGTCATTAATAACTGCATTGTAATTTTGTTAACGAATAATTCAGCCCCTGTTAAGTATGTCGCGCACTTTAAGCACGGTGGACGCTTTAGTATGAGCATTCCTTTTTGGGTGACTGCTTTTGCTATTGCCGCTTGGTCGGCTGCTGCTGCATGGATCAACCCAGCTCAATTTGCCGACAATTTGGAGCAGTTGAGTTGGTCGCATAGTCTTGAACTTGGTTACTGGAAGCATCCCCCGCTTCCGACTTGGTTGATAGCCGTCCCCATTCGCTTACTTGGGTTTTCAGTGTACTGGACTTATGCGCTGGCTGCTATATGTTTTATCGGTACGGTATTTTTCACATGGCGCATCACATGGCGACTATTTGGCAACCAGGCAGCCACGTTTGCGGCATTGTTGATGGGTTTGCACA
>JAYWCQ010000302.1:0-3267 GCA_043780435.1 Polaromonas sp. | reverse complement strand
ACAAGGGCTAATACAGGTTTCATACGGCAGGTTTCATTTTCTTTTTATTATTTTTATGTGCAGAGTGGGCGTCTACAACAGAGATGGTGGCAAGCTGCCTAATTTCTAGCACTATTTGCCAGATTAGCCATTTTACTCTGCCTTACTCAGCCACGAACCCAAAAATACCACCATTGCGTGTAACCACCACCAGCGTATTGCCCACAACCACTGGCGCAGCAGCCATGGCAGAGCCGTCCGTTGTCAAACGATTCAGTGGCGAGCCGTCGGTTTTAGAGAAGAAATGCACCAATCCTGCGCTGTCTCCCACGGCAATCGCCTTTTCCAGCACGGCAGGGGCGGACAAATTTCGGTTGAGCAGATGCTCCGTCTGCCACAGGCGTTCACCATTCGCGCGGTTCCAAGCGATGACTTTACCATCCGATTCTGTGCCAAACAGGGTGCGAGCATCGCCCTGAACGCCCTCCAACCCCACGGCTGGCTTGGTCCACACCAAATTACCTCGCAAGGTGTTGACGCAGCCAACGCTGACGCGGTAAGCGCGTGCACAAACAACATCGCTGTCATTTGACACGCGGCCGACCAAGTCTACCAAGCGCTCAATATCATTGGTGCCTCGCGCGGTGGCAATGGGTGTGCTCCAGCGGACGTTGCCATCAAGGGGGTTGATACCCAACAAACGACCAGATGAGCTGGACACCAAGGTATCTGACACCATCAACAAAACGCCAGATTGGCGCAAAGTCAAAGCTTCGGCTGATTTTTTCTGTGACCACAGCTTTTTACCGTCAGCCAATTCAAACGCAGATATCGCGCGATCAGCACCTAAAACAAACACCTTGCCGCCGGAAACCAAAGGCGCGGTGTAGCTTGAATTACTGAGTTTTTGCCGCCATGCTTCACGGCCATTGTTAAAAGTGATCAACTCGTTCGAGGTCGTCACAACTGCTGCAAAACCAGCGTCTGAGCCTACGCCCGCAGCCAAGGATTTACCAGACTGGGCACGCCACAATTCACGTCCGTTAGCCGCATCTAAGCGAACGACAAAGCCATCGCCACTTGCTACATTAATAATAGTATCTTTAGCAGCATTTACGCTAGCTACATCTATATTTAACGGAAAATTTACTGCATTAATATTACTTGACCAAACCAAACGCACAGCAAGCTTTGGTATATTGACAGCAAGTTCATTTGGTTTGGGTTTTTCACCCGAACTCAATCCTAAAGTGGAACTCACACTTGAACATCCAGCCAGCAAACTTAACGCCGAGGCAAGCCATACGACGCCGCCAATACGACGTAATGCGAGATTAAAAGCTAGCCCTCCAAAGTTCATTTTTTCGGCTCCGCAGCGGTGTCTTTAGCTGCTATATCTGTAACAACTGTTGTGACTGGGTCACCACCCAAAGCGTTCAACTTGACTTCCACCAAACGGCGGTAGCCAGACTTCTCGTCAAAACCTTTGTACGCTTTAACGTATTCAGCCTTCGCTTCTGCAGGTTTGTCCTGCAAAGCCAGCACATCACCGCGGCGGTCAGCGGCCATGGGTTCAAACTCTTTGGGGAAAGTACCAGACACTTGTTTCAGAGCATCGTCGTAATTTTTGCTTTCAATTAGCGCGCTTGACAAACGCAACTTAGCGATGGCTTGGTAGCCGACATCAGATGCTTTTTCAGCGACGGTAGCCAAGGCTTTTTTAGTGGCATCAAGATTGCCTTTTTCGTAAAACGTTTTAGCAGCCAGCAAACTGGCTTGCTGCGCATATGAGCTGGAGCCGAATTTGGCATTCATGTCTGACAAAGCACGCTCAACCTTAGCCACATCGCCTGTGGCAATACTGCGCTCAACCTCATCAAACATAGCCGCAGCCTGCGTGGCCTGGCTGCGTTGCCAGTATTCGGAAGCGTTCCAAGCGGCAAAAGCACCTAAAACCACTATCAACACCCAAGTAATCAGGTTGCCGTATTGCTTCCAAAAATGCTTGAATTGGTCCAATTGTTCTTGTTCGTCTAGGTCGAGATGGTTTGCCATAAAAATACTTATTTATAAAAAAAGTGAACTACTAAAGATACGTGTTTTAAAAACTTGACTTGAGATTTTAAAATTTTAAAATTTCAAGGTTTTAGCCCATGATTCTACGGATTCTAAGGACTGCAGCGTTTGTGCTCCCTGCCCGTCGCGCAAAGATTTCACCGCAACTTGCTGTTTAGCCAGTTCTTCAGCGCCAAATACGAGGGCATAGCGTGCGCCGCTGGCGTCCGCTTTTTTGAATTGGCTCTTCATCGCGCCTGCAGCACCATCAGCCGTTGCATGCATTTGCACGCTGACGCCTAGATCGCGTAATTTTTGTAGGACAGGAGCAACCAACATTGAATCAGCCAAGTCTGGAACAATCGCGTACGTGTCTAAAACGATATTCGACGCTTCAATAGATTGCTCTTTGAGCAGCTCCAGCACGCGCTCAATGCCCATGCCCCAACCAACCGCAGGGGTGGGTTTACCACCCAAAACCTCAAACAAACCGTCGTAGCGCCCACCACCGCAAACCGTACCTTGCGCACCCAGCTCTGTGGTGATGAACTCAAAAACTGTATGGCTGTAATAATCTAGACCACGTACCAGCCTTGGGTTAACGGCCCAAGCCATGCCGCAAGCCGTTAAAAGTCGTTGAACGGTATCCAGATGTTTGAGTGATGCTTCACCCAAAAAACTCAGTAGTTGCGGCGCAGCTTGCACCAAAACTTGCATGGCAGGATTTTTAGTATCCAAAATGCGCAGTGGATTGGTAAGCAAGCGCCGTTGGGCATCGGCATCAAGCACATCGGCATGTTGCTGAAAATATGTAATCAAGGCCGCGCGGTGCGCTTGGCGCTCTGAAGGAATGCCAAGACTGTTGATTTCGACGCGAATATTTTTAACGCCCAAGCGTTTGAATATTTGATCAACTAACAACATTAATTCTGCATCAACCTCAGGCCCCGCAAAGCCTAAAGCTTCTGCACCGAGCTGGTAAAACTGGCGGTAACGGCCGCGCTGCGGACGCTCATGCCTGAACATCGGCCCCATGTAATACAGGCGCTTCCCGCCCTCGTAGGTTAGGTTGTGCTCAATAGCTGCACGCACCACGCCTGGCGTGTTTTCAGGTCGCAACGTAAGCTGCTCACCGTTCAACCGGTCCTCAAAAGAGTACATCTCTTTTTCAACAATATCCGTCGTTTCACCCGTGCCACGTACAAACAAGGCGGTTGGCTCAACAATCGGCGT
>JAYWCQ010000301.1:0-10015 GCA_043780435.1 Polaromonas sp. | reverse complement strand
CGTCTCCCCGATGGCGACCTACAGCGCGGTGGACGGCGTGGTGCAGGACTTTCACCTCGTCCACTTGGGCGCCAGAGCTTTGGGCGGCGCGGCCTTGGTGATGGTGGAAATGACCAGCCCGACGCCCGAAGGCCGCATCACCCCCGGCTGCACCGGCTTGTGGAACGATACGCAAACGCTGGCTTTCAAACGCATCACCGATTTCGTCCACGCCAGTAGCAGCGCCAAAATCGGCTTGCAACTCGGACACAGCGGCTCCAAAGGCTCTACACAATTAGGTTGGGAGGCGACGGACGAGCCGTTACCGAGCGGAAATTGGCCTTTGCTCTCAGCCAGTGCGGTGGCTTACGGCGAGCAAAACCAAACGCCCAAAGCGATGACACGTGCTGATATGGACGTGATGACGCAGCAGTTTGTCGATGCCGCAAAACGGGCTATCGAAGCGAATTTTGACTGGCTGGAGCTGCATTGCGCCCACGGTTACCTGCTCGCTAGTTTCTTGTCACCACTGACGAATATCCGCACAGACGAGTACGGCGGTGCTATAGAAAACCGTTGCCGCTACCCGCTAGAAGTCTTCTCCGCCATACGCGCCGTTTGGCCGGCACTTCTGCCGATGAGCGTACGTCTGTCCGCGCACGACTGGGCAGAGGGCGGCAACACAGCGGATGATGCCGTGGCGCTAGCCAAGCTCTTCAAAGCCGCCGGCTGCGACATGATAGACGTGTCCACCGGCCAAACCACGCGTACCGCCAAACCCATCTACGGCCGCATGTACCAAACCCCGTTTGCCGACCGCATCCGCAACGAAGTGGGCATCCGCACCATCGCCGTGGGCGCGATCACCGAGGCAGACCAGGTCAACAGCATCATCGCCGCTGGCCGCGCCGACCTGTGCGCCATCGCGAGGCCACACTTGGCCGACCCCGCCTGGACGCTGCATGAAGCCGCCAAGCTGCAAAAGCAGGTCGATTGGCCCCAACAATACTGGAGTGGTCGCGACCAGCTTTACCGCGAGCTGGCCAAGCAAAATACAGTGTCAAATATGGCACAAAATTCGACATCAGCCGGCGTATTTGTTGCCTCATCAGCTATGAAAAAGATAGTCAATGAAGAATTAAAATAAAGAATGAAAATGAACAACAACCTAGATCTAGAAGCCAGACTGCACGGCACGGCGCACAGCGAGCATCCGCAGGAGCTGCGCCTGTGGCTACGCCTGCTAACTTGCACCCAGCTGATCGAAAAGCAGATTCGCACTGAGCTGCGCGTTCAATTCGATACCACGTTGCCGCGTTTCGATTTGATGGCGCAGCTAGAACGCAACCCAGATGGTTTAAAAATGAACGAGCTCAGCCGCCGCATGATGGTCTCTGGCGGCAATGTCACAGGAATTACCGACCAGCTGGTGACAGAAGCATTGGTGGAGCGCGTGGTGGTGGATGGCGACAGGCGCTCTTACCGCGTCAAGCTCACAGCCAAAGGCCACGCCAGTTTTGCCGAGATGGCACGCCAGCATGAAAACTGGATCGTTGACGCCTTTGCCGGCCTCAAATCCACCGATATCAACGCACTGCACAAGCTGCTCGGCCAAGTGAAACAGCACGCTATGAAAGCCAAAGACACTGTAAAAAATACACCTAAAGAGGACGTGTTATGAAGCATTTTGTCAGCCCAACCAACCCGATGCGCAGCCAATTCAACGCCAAAGCCGCCTACAGCGCCACCCATTTCGCTTGGAGCTACGAACAAGTGGACGAGAAGGGCGGCGTCGGAACGATCACCCTGAACCGCCCGGAGCGCAAAAACCCGCTGACTTTTGACTCCTACGTCGAGTTGCGCGACCTGTTTCGCAACCTGAGCTACGCCACAGACGTGAAAACCATCGTCATCACCGGCGCGGGCGGCAACTTTTGCAGCGGCGGCGACGTGTTTGAGATCATCGGCCCACTGACCCAAATGAGCATGCCCGAAATGTTGGAATTCACCCGCATGACCGGCGATTTGATCAAAACCATGCGTAACTGCCCACAACCCATCATAGGCGCGATAGACGGCATCTGCGCCGGCGCGGGCGCGATGATGGCGCTGGCCTGCGACCTGCGTTACGGCACCGAGAAGACCAAAACCGCCTTTTTGTTCACCCGCGTCGGCTTGGCGGGGGCAGACATGGGCGCTTGTGCGTTGCTGCCCCGTGTGATCGGGCAGGGCCGGGCGTCTGAATTGCTATTCACAGGCAGAGCCATGACGGCGCAGGAAGGTCTGGCGTGGGGCTTTTTCAACGGTTTGGTTGATAGCGCAGACTTGCTCGCCAAAGCGCATGCCATGGCCAAAGATCTGGCGATGGGCCCAACCTTTGCCCACAGCATGACCAAAACCATGCTGCAGCAAGAATGGGCGATGACGATAGAGCAAGCCGTCGAAGCCGAAGCCCAGGCGCAGGCGATTTGCATGCAAACGCAAGACTTCAAACGCGCGTTTGAGGCCTTTTCAACCAAGCAAACCCCTGTCTTTGGAGGTGATTGAATGACTGCTACGACCAAATCCAGCGTCCTTGCTTCTACGTCGCAGTACGACCTGCCCTTCTTCGACGCCGCCCATGCCGATTTAGCCCGTGGCCTGGCAGACTGGGCACCGCAGCAGCAGGTAGACGAGTCTGACGACCGCCGCGCCTGCAAAGAATGGGTCAAACGCCTGGGGCAGGGCGGCTGGTTGCGCTACTGCGTTCCCGCCGAACATGGCGGTGCGCTGCCGCAACTCGATTCCCGCGCGCTGGTGATTTTGCGTGAAACGCTGGCTTTTCATTCCCCGTTGTCGGACTTTGCTTTTGCCATGCAGGGTTTGGGCAGCGGCGCGATCACCCTGGCGGGCACGCCGGCGCAGCAAGCCGCCTACCTGCCAGCGGTGGCGCGGGGCGACAAGATCGCCGCATTTGCCTTGAGCGAGCCTGATGCGGGCTCTGACGTGGCGGCGATGCAAACCAGAGCAGTCAAGGTGACTGAAAATGACACTAGAAATAATAGTGGATCTCAGGCAACAAATACGTCGGCTATAGGCAAATTTGAGGGTGAAAATGACTTAAATGACGAATTTTACGCACTTTCAGGCGTCAAAACCTGGATCAGCAACGGTGGTTTGGCGGATTTTTATGTCACGTTTGCCAAAACCGACCCTGACGGTGGAGTTCGAGGTATCAGCGCCTTCATCGTCGATGCCTGCTCCCAAGGTCTGGACACCTCAGAACACATCAACGTCATGGCACCGCACCCGCTGGCGACACTGCGGTTTAACGATTGCCAGATTCCTGCCAGTGCCTTGCTGGGCGATGAGGGCGAAGGCTTCAAGCTGGCGATGCGGACCTTGGACATTTTCCGTGCCTCCGTCGCCGCCGCCGCGCTGGGCATGGCGCGCCGCGCGATGGCCGAGGCGCTGCATTTTGCCAAAACCCGTCGTATGTTTGGCGGCACCCTAGCCGACATGCAGCTCACGCAGGCCAAGATTGGCGACATGGCAGCGTTGATCGACAGCGCCGCGCTGCTAACCTACCGCGCCGCGTGGATGCGCGACAAGTTGGGTACGGCAAACAAAGAATCTGCAGCCACCTACAGCCGTGCCTCCGCCATGGCCAAGCTGGTCGCCACCGAAAACGCGCAAAAAGTCATAGACATGGCGCTGCAAATGCATGGCGGGCAGGGCGTTCAGGTGGGCAGCATGGTCGAGCACTTGTACCGCGACATCCGCTCCCTGCGCATCTACGAGGGCGCAACCGAGGTGCAGCAGCTCATCATTGGTAAATCGGTGCTCAAGGATGTCGTTATTCCCGCGAAGGCGGGAATCCACACACACGACGATGGATTCCCGCCTTCGCGGGAATGACGTGGTTGGTTTTATAAAATTATTGAGGAAGAACTCAGCCATGAATTCAGCCCAGTCCGACAGTTTCATCCGCGACAAACTGCCCCCCGTCGAGCAGTGGCCGCAACAAATTTACGACTTCCCGCCGGCTGTTCTGGATGAAATCCTGCAGCCGCAGCTCAATCTGGTGACCGAGCTGCTCGACAAAGCCAGCATCAAAGGCTTTTCTGACCGCCCGCTTCTGCGCAGCCCGCGCATCACCCTGACGTACCACGACGTCGGCGACCGGGTAAATCGCATCGCCCAGGTGCTGACCGAAGATTACGGCTTGGTCCCCGGCAACCGCGTTTTGCTGCGTGGCGGCAACTCGGTCGGCATGGCACTGGCCTGGCTGGCCGTGGTCAAAGCTGGTTTGATAGCGGTTGCCACCATGCCGCTGTTGCGCGCCAGTGAGCTGGGCGACATTATTGAGAAAGCCCAGCCCACGCTGGCGCTGTGCGACATCAAGCTGCTGGACGAACTGGTCACAGCGCAAGGCCAGCACCCGGTGCTGAAGACCATTCTGCCCTTCAACGTCATGGTCCACCCGCAGGGGCTGGCCACGCTGTCGTCGCTAAAAGACGGCCATTTCAGCGCCTGCCCGACGCTGGCCACCGACATTGCACTGCTGGCCTTCACCTCGGGCACCACCGGCAAACCCAAAGCCGCCGTCCACACCCATCGCGATATTCTGGCCGCCTGCGAGGCCTGGCCGCGCCATGTGCTGCAAGCCACGCCGGACGATATCGTGGTCGGCTCGCCGCCGCTGGCCTTCACCTTTGGTTTGGGCGGTTTGCTGATCTTCCCGATGTGGGCGGGCGCATCGGTCTACTTCCCAGACGTGGCCTACACGCCCGAGGTCATGGTCAATTTCATGAACGAGGTCGGCGCGACCATCTGCTACACCGCCCCCACGTATTACCGCCAGATGGCCCCGTTTGCCCAAGCGGTCGGTTTGCCCAAACTGCGCATCTCGGTCAGCGCTGGTGAAGCCTTGCCCGATGCGACCCGCCAGCTCTGGAAGCAAGCTACCGGGCTGGAGATGCTGGACGGCATAGGCGCGACCGAGATGTTCCACATCTTCATCTCCGCCGCTGGCAAAAACGTCAAAGCCGGTGCGATCGGCAAAGTCGTGCCGGGCTACACCGTCAAAGTGGTGGACGATGCAGGCAACGAAGTACCACGCGGCACAGTCGGCAAACTGGCTGTCATCGGCCCCACAGGCTGCAAGTATTTTGACGATGCCCGCCAGTTGAACTACGTCAAAAACGGCTGGAACTACCCCGGCGATGCCTTCATTCAAGACGCCGATGGCTACTTTTGCTTCCAAGCGCGCGACGATGACATGATCATCACCGCCGGCTACAACGTGGGCGCCCCCGAGGTGGAAGACGCGTTGCTGAAGCACCCAGCCGTGTTGGAGTGCGCAGTGATCGGTCAAAAAGACGAGGAGCGCGGCATGGTGGTGCGGGCGTTTGTGGTGCTGAAACCTGACACTTTGGCCAACGACGCCATGATCAAAACCCTGCAAGACCACGTCAAAGCCGCCATCGCGCCCTACAAATACCCGCGCATTGTCAGCTTTGTCAACAAACTACCGCGTACCGAAACGGGTAAGTTGCAGCGTTTCAAGTTGAGGCAACTGTGAGCGATTTGTGTATGCCCGTTCGCCCTGAGGTATCGAAGGGTAAGCTTACTCAGAGTCGCTTCGATACCTCAGCGCGAACGGTTGAAACTTCACTGAGCCAGATCAGTAGTTAAATAAAAATAACAATTAAATTCAAGGACTTAACATGAGAAAACTCCTCCAACCCGAAGGCTGGCTCGTCCCCAAAGGCTACGCCAACGGCATCGCCGCCCGTGGCACGCTGGTTTTTGTCGGCGGCCAAATCGGCTGGAATGCCCAGCAGCAGTTTGAAGCCGACGACTTCATCCTGCAAACCGCGCAAACCCTGCGCAACATTGTCGCCGTCCTCAAAGAAGCCAGCGCCGGCCCCGAGCACATGGTCCGCATGACCTGGTACGTGACCGACCGTGTCGAGTACAACAGCCGCCTGAGTGAGCTGGGCCAGGTCTACCGCGAAGTCATGGGTAAAAACTTTCCCGCCATGGCCTGCGTGCAAGTGGCCGGGCTGATGGAGGAGCGGGCGAAGATTGAGATTGAGGTGACGGCGGTTGTGCCGGATTAAGGAATCTTTACGGTAATATTCGATCAAATTAAATTAAAAGGGGGTGTAAAAATGCATCAATTTAACCAAGTTACTCGCGCAGCCATGTTGTTACTGGTGCTGACAGCCACGTCACAAGCTGTCTTGGCGCAATCGCGCACCTGCATCATCGACGAGGTGAACGGTCAGCACCGCTGCGGCTATTTGGCGGACGAGCAGGGCTACCGCATTGCAGATCGGCCTGTTTATACGCAGCCTGCACCCGTGGTGATCGGTCGCCCAGGTGCGCGAAACAGCTTCGAAGAGCGCCAAGCGGCTGAGCAAAAGCGCATGGAAGTGCAAGAGTGGGTGAACAGCTTGTTTTTAGACGTGTTGGGTCGTGATGCCGATATCGTCACCCTGCGCCGCGTGGCAGGCCAGGTGATGGATGGCCGCGCCATGACTGATGTCCGCATCGAACTAGCCACCAGTGCTGAGGCTAGAGCAGCCATCAACCAAATCTACCGCGACATCCTGCGCCGAGAAGCTGACCCATCAGGCCTAAACAACCAAATGGCCGCCTTGCACGGTGGACTCACCCTAGCGCAGATTCGTCAGGCAATTGCGGAGAGTCCTGAGGGGCGGAATCGTCGTTAAGCACGTGCCGCTGTCCAACGCTCCAGCTTCTCATGCGCGCCGTTGGTGGCGGGGTTCATGGCAGCATCGTGGCCAGCTTGCTTGGCGCACAGCTCAATCACGTAGCCGTTCGGGTCGCGGAAATAAATCGAATGGATAAACTGGTGGTCAGACACGCCCCGTGTCTCTATGCCCGCCGCTTTGCCTTTGGCTAGCATCTGCGGTATGACCGATGCATCCACTTCCAGCGCGATGTGCATGTCAAAGTCGTGCTGCGGTTTGAAGTCAAACGGCATGTCCGGTGCTTCGAAAAATGCAAGGTAAGAGCCATCGTCCAGCCGGTAAAAGGTGTGCAGCACCTCGGTAATTCGCCCGCTTTTGGTTTCGTTGATATCCAGTGTACCCGCCAGCGGCAAGCCCAGAAACCCCTCGTAAAACCCGCGCGTTTGTTCTGAATCCCGGCAGCGATACGCATTGTGGTGCAATTTACGAATCATGGTGACGTGCTCCTTATAAGTAAAGTATGTGTGATAATTTAGGTCAAATTATTAAGCTTCCCGTTTCTATTCAAGAACGCCTCGTACTATGACGCTAGGGTCAAACGGGCTAGGTGCCCAAGCGGATATGAGTGAAAGATTCGAGCCGATGAACTTGAACGTCCGTGCTTGAATGGTGTTGGTCCATGTCTCGTTCCAGCTGACATCTACCGATGTTTTCATCTGCTCTCCTTCTACTTCAATAGGACCCGAATACGCAATTGTTTGATTGAAGGCTGCTGCTCTTTGCTCGATGGTTGACGGGATGGGACGATCTGTAGCATTGAGTACTGCTATCATGAAAGAGCTGGGCAATATCACAAGTCGCCCCTTTGGGTGGGATCCCCAAGCCGTAGTGAGCGCACCAGTTTTCTGTGATTCAAAGTCGAAAGAAATCAAGACCCATTGACCCACAAGCTGTGTTAGTGCAGATGTTTTGTTCTGAAAACAGTTCATTTGCTGTCTCTATATTTTTTTAGTAAATTGATATTGCCTGCTTCGTCACCCATTGTCAATACATGTTTTTAGAATCTAATTTGCTACAAATAATATAGCTATTAAGGCAATGAATACGCCGGCTAGGTTTATATTTGAGGGGTAAAATCGGGGTTGGGGTAAAATGTTGGGTTATTTACGACTCCACTGCAATTTACCCATGATTCAAATCACTCTTCCCGACGGCTCCAAACGTGACTACGAGGCTAGCAGCGTCACGGTGGCGGATGTTGCTTTGTCTATTGGTGCGGGGCTGGCCAAGGCTGCGCTGGCAGGAAAGGTCAGAGCCGCAGGCGATCCTGAAGGTTCAGGCAAGGTGGTGGATACGAGTTTCAGCATAGCCAAAGACAGCACACTGGCCATTATCACCGCCAAAGACGCGGATGGGCTGGAGGTGATTCGCCACTCTACCGCGCATTTGCTGGCTTATGCGGTGAAAGAGTTGTTCCCAGACGCGCAGGTGACGATCGGCCCGGTGATTGAGCATGGCTTTTTCTACGATTTCTCTTACAAACGCCCGTTCACATTAGAAGACTTGGCGCTGATTGAGAAGAAGATGACCGAGCTGGCGAACAAAGACGAGCCTGTGACCCGCCGCGTGTTGCCGCGTGACGAGGCTGTAGCTTACTTTAAGAGCTTGGGTGAGCATTACAAGGCTGAGATCATTGGCAGCATCCCTGCGGGTGAAGACGTGTCGCTCTATAAAGAAGGCGCGTTTGAAGACCTGTGCCGTGGCCCGCACGTGCCGTCTACCGGCAAATTGAAGCATTTCAAGCTGATGAAGCTGGCCGGCGCGTACTGGCGTGGCGACCACAAAAACGAGATGTTGCAACGCATTTACGGCACGGCCTGGGGCAGCAAAGACGAGCTGCAGCAGCATTTAAAAATGCTGGAAGAAGCCGAAAAACGCGACCACCGCAAGCTGGGGCGCGAGCTGGATTTGTTCCACATTGACGAGCATTCGCCAGGCACGGTGTTTTGGCACCCCAAGGGCTGGACGCTGTGGCAGGGCGTGGAGCAGTACATGCGCAAGGTCTACCAAGACAACGGCTACCTAGAGGTCAAAGGCCCGCAGATTTTGGACCAAAGCCTGTGGGAAAAAACCGGGCACTGGGACAAGTACAAAGAAAACATGTTCGTCACGGAGTCAGAAAAGCGGGATTACGCCCTGAAACCGATGAACTGCCCGGGTCATATCCTGATCTACAAACACGGCCTGAAAAGCTACCGCGACTTGCCGCTGCGCTTCGGCGAGTTTGGCGCTTGCCACCGCAACGAGCCTTCGGGCGGACTGCACGGCATCATGCGGGTGCGCGCGTTCACGCAGGACGATGGGCATATTTTCTGCACCGAAGCGCAAATCCAGAGCGAGGTGATTGCGTTTACCGCGTTGCTGCAAAAAGTGTATGCCGATTTTGGTTTCAAAAACATCATCTACAAGCTGTCCACCCGACCTGAAAAGCGCATCGGTTCTGAGGAAAGCTGGGACAAGGCCGAGCATGCCTTGGCTGAAGGTTTGAAAGCTTCAGGCTGTGAATTCACCTATTTGCCGGGCGAGGGTGCGTTTTATGGCCCGAAAATTGAATACACGCTGAAAGACGCGCTGGGTCGTGAATGGCAGTGCGGCACGATTCAGGTGGACCCCAACATGCCAGAGCGCTTGGATGCTGAGTACGTGGGTGAAGACGGTGGCCGCCATCACCCCATCATGCTGCACCGTGCGATTGTGGGCAGTTTGGAGCGTTTTATCGGGATTTTGATCGAAGAGCACGCGGGCGCGTTGCCGTTTTGGTTGGCACCTATGCAGGTTTCGGTGCTCAATATCACCGATTCGCAAGCCGAATATGCCAAAGAAGTGGCAAAAACACTGCAAAATCAGGGGTTTAGGGTCAATTTAGACTTACGAAACGAGAAAATTACGTATAAAATACGTGAGCATTCAATGCAAAAGCTGCCATATATCGTTGTTATCGGCGATAAAGAGATGGAAGCGGGGGCAGTTGCAGTGCGCGCGAGGGGCAATGTTGACCTCGGAGTGATGCCATTACAAGACTTTCAAATGAGACTTGCTAACGATGTTGCTACTAAAGCTTAAGTTTATAAATCCCTTTTTTAGAGGTTAAAACAGGCTCTAGTCGGCGTATTTGCTGTTTCAGGTGCTATTTTATTGATAGCTAATATTTTTTAAGGATGAGAACCATCGCTACTGAATTTCGTGATCGTCGCCAACGTGAAGAGCGCAAACACCGTTTAAACCGTGAAATCATGGCGCCAGAAGTGCGCTTGTCAGGTCCAGAAAACGAGCCT
>JAYWCQ010000300.1:0-29153 GCA_043780435.1 Polaromonas sp. | reverse complement strand
GAATCATGCTTGCGATTGTATTCATTCTTGAAATTATTCCGCCACGCAGTCGGTTACGTAAAATGATACGATGGCATAAATGTCTTGGAGTTTTCTATGCAACAAAAAAATTATCTAGAACGCATCACGCATCGCCCCGATGTCATGGGCGGCAAAGCATGTATCCGTGGCATGCGGGTCACCGTTGGCATGATCGTGAACCAAGTTGGCGTTGGACGTAGTTTTGAGGAAATTTTGCAGGATTATCCGTATTTGGAACGAGAAGATATTTTGCAATCGTTGCAATACAGTGCGCAGCTTGCCGAAGAGCGTGAGGTGATGTTGGCTTTTGGATGATTTTGCATGCGTCCACCCACGATTTAGATTTCAGCGCGATACTTGCATCGACGAATATTGAAAAACCAAGTGTGGTGCAAATCCGCTCAACCAACGTCTGCCCCGCTGTGATTGGGAAACAAGTCATAGCTGCGTTGATACAAATGGCAGGCGAACTAGCAGATGGAGCGCTGGTCACAGTTGAACCGCAGAAGACGAGGTTGCGTTTGCTGCCTTTTAAGCATAAAAAATGGCTCTAGCCAGCGTATTTATTGACTAAGACGCTATTAAATATATAGCAAAAAAGACGCTCACCGCCGCCCCCCAAAAATCCCCCCCAACACCCCACGAATAATCTGCCTTCCCACTGAGCTGCCAATCGTCCGCACTGCGGACTTGACCATGGTTTGGGCTAAACCGTCATGAATACCGCCGCGTGGGCCGGTTTTACCGAAGAGGACGTCGTTGATGCCGCCCATGATTCCGCCGTCTTTCTCTTCATCGGAGGTTTTGGAGGTGGATTTGCCAGCGGGTGTGTCTAATCTTTCAGCTGCATGGCCTTTGATTTTTTCGTAGGCGGATTCGCGATCTAGCGTCTTCTCGTAGGCACCGGCAACAATGGAATCGGCCTGCAGTGTTTTGCGTTGCTCTGGCGTGATGGGACCGATTTTGGAGGCGGGCGGTAGCACGTAGACGCGCTCGGTCACGCTGGGGCGGCCTTTTTCGTCTAGGAAGCTGACGAGGGCTTCGCCGACTTCCAGCTCGGTGATAGCGGTTTGGATGTCGATTTTGGGGTTTTGCCGCATGGTGGTAGCGGTCGCTTTAACGGCGGCCTGGTCGCGCGGGGTGTAGGCGCGCAAGGCGTGTTGCACGCGGTTGCCAAGTTGGGCGAGGACGGAATCGGGGATATCCAGCGGGTTTTGTGTTACAAAATAGACGCCCACGCCTTTGGAGCGCACCAAGCGCACGACCAGTTCAATCCGCTCCAGCAACACTTTGGGCGCATCGGTGAACAATAAGTGCGCTTCGTCAAAGAAAAACACCAGCTTGGGTTGGTCCAAATCGCCCACTTCGGGCAGCGTTTCAAAGAGTTCACTCAGCATCCACAGCAAAAACGTGGCGTACAGGCGGGGGGATGTGAGTAGTTTGTCCGCCGCCAAGATGTTGATGACGCCTTTGCCGCTGGAGTCCGTCTGCATGAAGTCGGCGATGTTCAGCATGGGCTCGCCAAAGAACTTATCGCCGCCCTGTGCCTCGGTTTGCAGCAAGCCGCGCTGAATCGCGCCAATGCTGGCGGGGCTGATGTTGCCGTAGGAGGTGGTGTAGTCGCTGGCGTTGTCGCCGATGGCTTGGCACATGGCGCGCAGGTCTTTCATGTCCAAGAGCAGCATGCCCTGGTCGTCCGCGATTTTGAAGACCAGTTGCAACACGCCAGCTTGCGTTTCGTTCAAATTCAGCATGCGGCTAAGCAAGAGTGGGCCTAAATCGCTGATAGTGGCGCGAACGGGGTGGCCTGATTCGCCAAACACGTCCCACAGCGTTGTAGGAAAGGCTTTGAAGTCTGGCGTGGCAATGCCGCGTTCTTTGATCACTTTGGCGAGTTTGTCGCCAAAACTGCCAACTTGCGAAATGCCGGACAGGTCGCCTTTGACGTCGGCCATGAAGACGGGCACGCCGATGTTGGAGAAACCCTCTGCCATCGTCTGCAGGGTGATGGTTTTGCCCGTACCGGTCGCGCCCGTGATCAAACCGTGGCGATTGGCTTTGTCTGGGCGTAAAAAGCACTGGATATTGCCATCAGGTTTACCGTCTGAGGAAGTTTTTTGGCCGATTAGGATGGGTTGGGACATGGGACACCTCAAAAGTAAAGAATTTCGAGAATCAAAAAGTACATAACCGTACAATAAAGGCATAGCTTAAACGTAAAAATCAGAAAAAAAACATGGCCGGTCACAGTAAATGGGCAAATATTCAGCACCGCAAAGGGCGTCAAGACGAAAAGCGTCAGCGCATCTGGACGCGGGTGATGCGTGAAATTATGGTGGCGGCGCGTTTGGGTGGCGGCGATATGAGCGCCAATCCGCGCTTGCGTCTCGCTATTGAGAAAGCCAAAGCGGCGAATATGCCGGCTGAAAACGTCAAACGCGGGGTTGACAAAGCCACTGGCAACCTGGAAGGCGCGAATTACATCGAAATCCGCTACGAAGGCTATGGCATAGGCGGCGCGGCGATTATCGTGGATTGCATGACCGACAATCGCTTTCGCACTGTCGCCGCTGTGCGCAACGCTTTCAGCCGATACGGCGGCACCATGGGCGCAGAGGGCGCGGTGGCGTTTCAGTTCAAGCACTGCGGTCAGCTGATTTTTGCACCGGGCACGGATGAAGACAAGTTGATGGAAGCGGCTTTGGATGCGGGTGCGCAAGACGTGATCACCGATGACGATGGCACCATAGAGGTGTTAACCGCCTACCCAGAGTTTGAAGCCGTGAAAAACGCGCTGGAAGCGGCGGGTTTCAAGCCCGAAGTGGCCGAAATCACCATGCGTGCGGACAACACGGTTGAAGTCACCGGTGAAGATGCTGCCAAAATGCAAAAGTTACTGGACGCGCTGGAAGATTTGGACGATACGCAAGAGGTGTTTCATAATGCGGCGCTGTCTGAATAAATAGAATAAGCAGTGTTATAGCGAAGAGTTAAATTAGGTATTTATGAATCAAGTCGTTAAGAAAAATGCGTTGGTCAATGTGCTGGTTATCGGTGGCGGCGGGCGTGAGCATGCGCTGGCTTGGAAGCTGGCGCAATCCAACCGCGTGCACAAGGTGTTTGTCGCACCGGGCAATGGTGGCACGGCTTTGGATAGTCGTATGGAAAATATCAATATCACGGAACCCGGCGAATTACTTGCCTGGGCAGCTACAAACGATATAGCGTTGACACTGGTGGGGCCAGAGCAACCACTGGCCGCTGGTGTGGTTGATTTGTTTCGCAGCCAAGGCATGCGTATCTTTGGCCCGACGGCTGCAGCGGCGCAATTGGAAAGCTCAAAAGCTTTCTCAAAAGCCTTCATGCGCCGCCACGGCATTCCGACAGCGGATTACGACACTTTTACTGACCCCGCAGCCGCGCACGCGTTTGTGGACAGGTTGGGTGCGCCGATTGTGGTTAAAGCCGATGGCTTGGCGGCCGGCAAGGGCGTGGTCGTGGCGATGGACATTGCCGAGGCCCATGCGGCGATTGACTTTATGTTGATAGATAACACTTTGGGCGTCACGCACAACGAGGGTGGTGCTAGAGTCGTTATCGAAGAATTTTTAACGGGCGAAGAGGCCAGTTTCATTGTCATGTGTGATGGCAAAAATGTGTCGGTGATGGCAACCTCGCAAGACCACAAGCGCCTGCTGGATGGCGATGCGGGCCCGAACACGGGTGGCATGGGCGCGTATTCACCCGCACCCATCGTCACGCCTGACGTCTACGCCCGCGCCATGCGCGAGGTGATCTTCCCGACCATCAAAGGCATGGCGGAAGACGGCATTCCGTTCACCGGCTTTTTGTACGCGGGTTTGATGATTGAAACCGAAGGAGCAAACAAGGGTCACATTAAAACCCTAGAGTTCAACTGCCGCATGGGTGACCCAGAAACCCAGCCCATCATGATGCGTTTGAAGTCTGACTTTTTTGAAGTTTTGTGGGCGGCGACCGAGCCGGGCGCTCATGGACGATTGGACAAAATCGAACTGGAATGGGACAGACGCACTGCACTTGGCGTGGTCATCGCGGCGGAAGGTTACCCCATGTCGCCGCGCAAGGGCGATGTCATCTCTGGCTTGCCTGGCAAAGATTCGACTGTTGCCGATGATGCGGTTGTTTTTCACGCAGGTACAGCAGCAGCAAAAGATGGTCAAACTGTTACCTCAGGTGGTCGCGTGTTGTGCGTGACCGCTTTGGCTGAAAGCGTTAAAAGCGCCCAAATGCGCGCTTACGAAGTTGCGCAAGACATTGCTTTTGCAGGCATGCAATACCGCAAGGACATTGGGCACAAGGCCATCAAATCTTAAATGTCCATGAGCGCACATGTGTTTTCACCGCTTGTTAAAGACTATTTATTAGGCTTGCAAGCCAGCATCACATCAGCGATTGGCGCGTTTGAGGTCAACAGCGGCAAAAGTTTTTTGATCGACCACTGGAAAAAAGCCGCTGATGAGCCACTGCAAGGCGAGGGCATCACGCAAATTTTGGAAGGAGGCGAGGTGTTTGAGCGTGCGGGTTGCGGCTTTTCGCATGTGCGCGGAGCAAAGCTGCCACCGTCTGCCACGCAGCATAGGCCAGAGCTGGCCGGTGCGCCGTTTGAAGCCATGGGCGTGTCGCTGGTCTTCCACCCGCGCAACCCTTATGTGCCCACCGTGCACATGAATGTGCGCATGTTGGCAGCGACAGTGCCTGGCAAAGACCCAGTCTGTTGGTTCGGCGGTGGCATGGACTTGACGCCGTATTACGGCTTTGAAGAAGACGCCGTGCACTTTCACCAAACCTGCAAAACCGCGTTGACACCGTTTGGTGACGACAAATACCCAAAATTTAAAACCTGGTGCGATGAATATTTTTACCTGAAACACCGGCAAGAGCAGCGCGGCGTGGGCGGTGTGTTTTTTGATGATTTTTCAGAGCTGGGTTTTGAGCAGAGTTTTGCGATGATGCAGTCTGTCGGTTCTTCATTGCAAGATGCGTATTTGCCCATCGTCAACCGCCGCAAAGACATGCCCTACACCGAGCGCGAGCGCGAGTTTCAGCTGTATCGCCGTGGCCGATATGTGGAATTCAACCTCGTGTGGGACAGGGGCACACACTTTGGGCTGCAGTCGGGCGGGCGTACGGAGTCGATTTTGTTGTCGATGCCGCCGCTGGCGAGTTGGTCGTATCAGCGCCCGATTGAGGCAGGAACGGCAGAGGCCAAGCTTTATACTGACTTTTTGCCAAGGCGCGAATGGCTCAGATAATGTTTGAAGACGTGCCCGCAAAAGCTAAATCTCAAAAACGCATCGGCATGTACGGCGGCGCATTTGACCCGCCTCACAATGCACATGTGGCATTGGCGAAAGCCGCCGTTGAGCAGCTGGGTTTAGACACTTTGCACGTCATACCTACCGGCCATGCTTGGCACAAAGCGCAGCAGTTGACCTTGGGGTTTCATAGGCTAGAAATGGCGGAAAAGGCGTTTGGTCATATTCCCCATGTTTTTGTCGACCAGCGCGAGGTTTTGCGCACGGGGGCTACTTATTCTTTGGACACTTTGCGCGAGCTGCAGGTTGAAAATCCAGATGCACAGCTCTACCTCGTCATGGGTGCGGACCAAGCGGTGGCGCTGCCAACTTGGAGTCATTTTGGTGAAATCGCTAAGCTCGCTATAATATGCGTAGCCGAACGTGCAAATACTACAGGTAATATAGGTTATATATCTACTTTGAACAGCCTCAACTGCCGTGCCATTCACATCGAATTGCCCATCATGCTAGAGAGCGCTACGGATGTTCGTGATCTGGTTTTGCACCACAAACCCGTCAACCATTTGTTACCCAGCCCGATCCTTGCCTACATTGAGGCGCATCATCTTTACCAGTAATATTCACATCATTTAATTAGAAAAATACTCGCATGACCACAACTACTACAGACAGCGCCGCAAAAAAAGACATCCAAAAACTCCAGCGCGTCATCGTCGATGCGCTTGAGGACGTCAAAGCCCAAGAAATTGTGGTGTTTGACACTGAGAAACAAACGGCGTTGTTCGAGCGCGTGATGATCGCCTCTGGCACATCCAACCGCCAAACCCGCGCTTTGGCCATGAGTGTGCGCGATGCGGTGAACAAAGCCGGCTTCGGCAAACCCCGCGTCGAAGGCGAAGAGAATGGCGAGTGGATCATCGTTGACTGCGGCTCAGCCGTCGTCCACGTCATGCAACCCGCTATTCGCAGCTACTACCATTTGGAAGAGTTGTGGGGCGATATTCCAGTGCGTTTGAAGTTTGGCGCTGAAAAAGTGGCTACTAAAACGGCTGCTAAAACTCCCGCTAAGAAACTCACAGCGACGCAAGAAGCCCTTATTCAAATTGACAAAGGCCCAGCCAAACCCGTGCCAATGACGCTCAAACGCTCTAACGCGGCCAAAACCGGCGTGGCAGAAGCCTTCCCGTCCAAAGCGGCGATCAAGAAGGAAGCGGCGATCAAATCAACCAAAGCGGCTGCAGCCAAGAAAATAGCGGCAAAAACGCCAGCAGCGAAGAAGGCAGCAGCGAAAAAAGTAGCCGTTAAATCAACGGCAGAAAAAACAGCAACTTCAGCAGCTCCGGCAAAGAAAGTTGCCGCTAAAAAAGCCCCATCGAAGAAAGTAGCCGCTAAAAAGGCATAAATCGTCGATTTTACTCTTACAGACCGCTTTACACGGTAAAAATGAGTGCATTTTCGGCTCTAGCCGGCGTATTTATTGCCTAAGGTGCTATGAAAATAATAGTAGTTGCTGTCGGTAAAAGTATGCCAGACTGGGCGCAAACCGCGTGGGACGACTACGCCAAACGCTTTCCGTTTGAACTTAAGGTCGAGATCAAAACAGTCAAAACCGAACCCCGCAGTTCCAAAACACTAGAAACTATCTACGCAGCCGAACGTGAACGCATAGAAGCCGTCATCCCCAAAGGCACCCGCATCGTCGCCCTAGACGAACGCGGCAGCAACCTGACCACCATGGCGCTGGCCGGCAAACTCAAAAACTGGCAACTAGAAGCGTCCGATGTCGCCTTGGTCATAGGCGGCCCCGACGGCCTAGACCCCGAATTCAAAAAGGCTGCCCACGAACTCATTCGCCTTTCAGACCTGACCCTGCCGCACGCCTTTGCACGGGTGTTGCTGATTGAGCAGCTGTATCGGGCTTGGTCGATCAATGCAAATCATCCCTATCACAGGGAATAGCACCGTAATTATGAACTTGAATGATGACTACTAAAGCTGCACCCTTCATCTACCTAGCCTCCCAAAGCCCACGCCGTAGCCAATTGCTGGATCAAATCGGCGTTTCTCATCAAATATTGGTGGCAGATGCTGCAGAAAATGCGATTGAAGATGCGGAATCTCTTGAAATTGCACTTAAAAACGAAGCGCCTAAAGCTTATGTGATACGGGTTACCGGCTTAAAGCTGGATGCTGCCGTGGCTCGCATGAAGAAACGCGGTTTGGCTGCTGCGCCTGTGCTGTGTGCGGATACGACGGTAGCCATGGGGCGGGTGATTTATGGGAAGCCTGAGAATGTGGCGGATGCTGCGCGCATGTTGGCTGAGTTGTCTGGGAAGACGCATCGCGTGCTGACGGCGGTTGCCATCTCGCATGGACGCAAGCGCTTGAGTTTGCTCAGCGAATCTAAAGTGACGTTTGCAAAGATGACCAAGGCGCAAATTGCCAGCTACGTCGCCATGGGCGAACCACTGGGAAAAGCTGGTAGCTACGGGGTGCAGGGCATGGCGGCGGGGATGATTGAACGGATCAGCGGGAGTTATTCGGGCATCATGGGTTTGCCATTGTTTGAAACGACGCAGTTGTTGCAACAAATTGGATTTCTTAAATAAGCTGATTGAACTTATTGAATTTAGGCGCTGAATTTAAGGATTCTGCAAAGGCATAATCAAACCCATGCAGCAAGAAATACTAATCAACTGGTCACCCCAAGAAACACGTGTCGCGGTCGTTGAAAACGGCGCGGTGCAGGAAATGCATGTCGAGCGCAGCTTGGAGCGGGGCATTGTGGGCAATGTTTACTTGGGCAAAGTGGCGCGGGTGCTGCCGGGCATGCAGTCGGCGTTTATTGACATTGGGCTGGAGCGGGCAGCGTTTTTGCATGTGGCGGATTTGGTCAGCAGCATCAACTTGCGTCACGCTGAATCGGACGACAACACAAAATCAAGCAAATCTGCTGATACCCCATTGCAACTGCCGTCCATAGAAAAGCAAGTCTTTGAAGGCCAAACCCTGCTGGTGCAGGTCATCAAAGAGCCTATCGGCACCAAGGGCGCGCGGCTGTCAACGCAGATCAGCCTGTCGGGTCGTTTGCTGGTGTTTTTGCCGCAAGACAAACATATTGGCGTGTCGCAAAAAATACCTTTGGAGCAGCGCAAGCAGTTGCGCCAGCGACTGCAGAATTTAGCGACTGCAGCGGCATCGTCTCCATCGTCTGGCATTGATGATGTGGGTGGTTATATTTTGCGCACGAATGCAGAGGAAGCGGAAGATGCTGAGTTGGCCGAAGACATCAGCTACTTGCGCAAAACGTGGGGGCGTATTCAAGACGCGGCCAAGCGGTTGCCGCCCAAGTCGGTCGTACACCAAGATTTGAACTTGCTGCAGCGGGTGATGCGCGATTTGGTGGGGGAGCAAACGCAATCCATCCGGCTTGATTCGCAGTTGCAGTATGAAAAATTGATAGCATTCGGCAAAGAATTCATGCCGGCTGCCGCTGAAAAATTACAGCATTACAAAGGTGAGCGGCCGATTTTTGACTTGTTCAATATAGACGATGAAATCGGCAAAGCGCTGGGTGCGCGGGTTGATTTGAAGTCGGGCGGCTACCTCATCGTGGACCAAACCGAAGCGATGACAACGGTGGACGTCAATACCGGCGGCTATGTGGGTGCGCGGAATTTTGACGAAACGATTTTTAAAACCAATTTAGAAGCTGCGGGCGCGATTGCGCGGCAGCTGCGCTTACGGAATTTGGGCGGCATTGTGGTGCTGGATTTCATCGACATGACGCGCGCAGAGCACCGTGTTGCTGTACTGGCAGAGTTTAAAAAACACTTGGCACGTGATCGGGTGAAAACGGCTTGCAGCGATTTTTCTAGCCTTGGCTTGGTAGAAATGACGCGCAAACGCACCCGTGAATCGCTTGCCCACATGCTGTGCGAACCCTGTGTGGTATGCGCGGGCAAAGGCATTGTGAAAACGGCACGCAGCATTGCCTACGACATTTTGCGGGAGATATTGCGCGAATCGCGCCAGTTCAACCCCCGTGAGTTTCGCATCATCGCCGCGCCCAAGGTGATTGAGCTATTTTTGGACGAGGAAAGCCAACATCTGGCCGAACTGAGCGATTTCATCGCCAAACCGATTTCGCTGCAAAGCGAGAGCGCGGCGGGTCAAGAGCAATACGATGTGGTGTTGCTGTGAGCGAATGTGCCATGGGTGAAGTTGGCTTGCCCCCCGCTTTGTACGAGGCAAATGTCACGGCGAACGCATCACCGATTCCGATTTTGGTCTACCACCAAATTGCCGAAGTGCCAAAGAAAGGCGCTCCGTTTCGCGGTTTGTATGTGTCTGCAGCCGCTTTTGCAAGGCAAATGGCGTTTTTGAAAATGCTGGGTTACACGGGCATGTCGATGACGGATTTGCAGCCGTATTTGCGCGGTGAAAAAACCGGCAAAGTCGTTGGCATCACGTTTGATGATGGTTATTTAAACAACCTCACAAATGCTTTGCCAGTGCTGCAAAAACACGGTTTTACCTCAACTTGCTATGTGGTAGACGGCTTGCTGGGCAAAACCAACGTGTGGGACGAATCAATTGGCATCGCCCAAACCCCGCTGATGACGGCTGAACAGCTCTTGCAGTGGCAAGCTGGTGGTCAAGAAGTCGGCGCGCATACCCAAGACCATGTTGATTTGCTGACGCTGAACGAAATCACCGCTTGGAAACAAATTGCCAAGTCTAAAGCGACGTTGCAAAACTTGCTGGGCAAGCCTGTGCACCACTTTTGCTATCCCTTTGGCAAATTTGACGAGCGCCACTCAACCATGGCCAAGCAAGCGCAGTATGAAACTGCGACAACAACAGTACGTGGACGAGTGCGAAGCGCTACAAACTTACTTACGCTGCCGCGCGTGCCGGTGCTGCGTAGCACTTCGTTGCCCGTCTTTTGGTTGAAGATTGCCACGGCTTACGAGGATGGTAAAAAGAAGGATCCGGTTTGAAGATTGCTGTTTTTAATCGCATTTTTTCAAAAAAAGCGGGTGGGGCAGAACGATATTCTGTCGCTTTGGTGGAGGAATTGGCCGCCAAGCACGACATTCACGTGTTCGCCCAAGACATCAGCCACAGTTGGCCGGGTGTGACCTACCACCGCATTTCTGCGCCTCTGCGGCGCTTTCGCTGGATGAACCAGCTTTGGTATGCCACGGCGACTTGGTGGCAAACTCGAGAAGCTTCGGGACAAGGGTTCGACATTGTTCATTCGCATGAAAACACCTGGCACGGCGATGTGCAAACGGTGCACGTGCTGCCGATCAAGCACAATTTGTTCAATGGTAAAACGGGGTGGGCTAATGTCCGCGCTTGGCTAAAAGTGACTACCAGCCCGCGCTTGTTGGCGTATTTGGCTTTAGAGCGAGGCCGATTTGCCAAGCAAGCACATCGGCACATCGTCGTGACATCGCCGAGTTTGCGGGATATTTTTAATGCGGCTTATCCGAGCAGCGGCAATGCTTTGTCGATCATCACACCGGGCGTCGTAAAAGCTGGGAAAAATGTCGATAAAACTGCAGCCAAGCAATCCTTGGGTGTACCTGAGGATGGTTTTACCATTGCCTTTGTGGGAAATCGCTACGATATCAAGGGTTTGCCAACACTTTTTCTAGCGCTTCAAGCCTTGCCGGCGCATGTTAATCTGCTTGTGGTGGGAAATGCCGAACAAGTAGCTTTGTACCAAGCGCAAGCCGAAAAACTCGGCATCGGCCATCGGGTGCATTTTTTGGGTGCTGTAAACGGCGTTGAACTGGTCTACCAAGCCGCCGATTGCTTGGCTCACCCCACGCTGGAAGACACGTTTGCGATGGTGGTGTTGGAGGCGATGTCGTACGGTGTGCCTGTGGTGGTGAGCCGCGAGAAGTACTGCGGCATTGCCGGTTTGTTAACCGATGGGTTAAATGCCTTGATTTTGGATGAGCCTAAAAATGCAACAGCGTTGTCACAATTACTGCAGAGTATTGTGGACAACGCTGAATTGAGAGCCCGATTAAGCGACGAGGCGCTTAAGTTTGCTGACGGTTTTGTGTGGGCTACGAAGGCGCAAGAGCAAGAGCAAATTTACTTGAAGGTCACTTCAAAGACATGACCCAAGCGGCCAAAGTCTTGGCTTCAGCTGCGTTGACTTGGGCATTGGCAGGCATAGGAATGGGGCCCCAAACGCCAGCGCCGCCTTTTTGAATTTTGCCTGCTAGCATGTCAACAGCGTCTTTTTGAGCCGCGTACTTCGCTGCAATGTCTTTGTAGCCTGGGCCGACGACTTTCTTTTCAACTGAGTGGCAAGCCATGCAGTTTTTGTCCGTGGCTAATTTCAAATCAGCCATGGCAGGTGTTGAAGCTGCAAAAGTGGCGAAAGCGGTCAAGGTGGCAACGAGCAGTTTTTTCATCTAAATCCTGTTAATTTTGTTTATGTGTGAAAGATAGCAGCGCATTTTTTAACTTCTACATTGCGCTACTCAGTGATAATCTAACGTCATTCTAGTGTTTTGGTTGACGTGGAGTAATCATTATGTATTTTTTAGGCCTTGGTTTGTTGCTTTTAGCCGGCAAATATTTTGAAATCAGCCCTGTGGTCAACTGGTCTTGGCTGTGGGTGCTGTCGCCGTTTGGCGCTGCTGTGCTTTGGTGGTGGTGGGCGGATTGGTCGGGTTACACCATCAATGCGCAAAATAAAAAGATGGAAATCCGCAAGCAGGATCGGATCAACAAAAACAAAGAAGCGCTTGGTATGCCTATCAGCAGCCGTAATAGCAGCAAAAAGACCAGCAAGCGCTAAACATAAACCAAAAGCTAAAAGTAAAACCGCTAAACACAAGCGCTGATGGTCATTAGCGCTTATGTTAAAGCTTCAGTTTAGTAGTTGTCCAGCACCGCACCCTTGCTGGCGCTGGATGCGTTGAACGCAAACTTCGCCTGCACACCACGCAGGTAGCGTGGCTTAGGCGCTGTCCAAGCCGCGCGGCGTTTGGCGATCTCTTCGTCGCTGACGTTGAGTTGCAAGAGCAACTGCTTGGCATCGATGGTGACCGAGTCGCCTTCGTGGATAAACGCAATCGTGCCACCCGCTGCGGCCTCGGGCGCGACGTGGCCAACCACCATACCCCAAGTACCGCCTGAGAAGCGGCCATCGGTGATCAGACCCACTGACTCGCCCAGACCCTGGCCCACCAGCGCACCTGTGGGGGCCAGCATTTCCGGCATGCCGGGGCCGCCTTTGGGGCCGAGATAACGCAGCACCATCACGTCGCCGGCCACAATTTTGTTGGCGAGAATCGCAGCCAAGGCCGATTGTTCGTCATCAAACACGCGTGCAGGGCCGGTCATGACCGGGTTTTTCAGGCCGGTGATTTTGGCCACGCAGCCCTCGGGTGACAAGTTGCCTTTGAGAATGGCGAGGTGCCCCTGGGCATACATCGGGTTGCTCATCGGGCGAATCACATCCTGATCGTCACGCGGCGCATCGGGCACGTCTTTGAGCACTTCGGCAATGGTCTGACCGGTGATGGTGATGCAGTCACCGTGCAGCAAGCCGGCAGACAGCAACATTTTCATGACTTGTGGAATGCCGCCAGCCTGGTGCAAGTCCACAGCCAGGTATTGGCCACTGGGTTTCAGGTTGCACAACACGGGAGTTTTAACGCGCACGCGCTCAAAGTCGTCAATGGTCCACTCCACCCCTGCTGCGTGGGCAATCGCTAGAAAGTGCAGCACCGCGTTGGTCGAACCACCTATTGCCATGATCACGGCTACCGCGTTCTCGATCGATTTACGGGTCACGATGTCGCGGGGCTTCAGGTCTTTCTTGATGGCTTCGACCAGCACCTTGGCCGATTCCCTGGCGGAAACGACCGTTTCGTCATGCGGGTTGGCCATGGTGGAGGAGTAGGCCAGGGAGATGCCGAGCGCCTCAAAAGCTGAGCTCATAGTGTTGGCGGTGTACATGCCACCACATGAGCCAGTGCCAGGGATGGCGCGGCGTTCGATTTGCAGCAGATCTTCGTCGCTCATGCGGCCAGCGGCGTTCTCGCCCACCGCTTCAAACACACTCACGATATTCAGGTCTTTGCCTTTGTAATGACCCGGCAGGATGGTGCCGCCATAAACGAAGATAGCGGGCACATTGGCGCGAAGCATGCCCATCAGGCCGCCGGGCATGTTTTTGTCGCAACCGCCAATCACGACCACGCCATCCATCCACTGGCCTTGCACGCAGGTCTCTATGCAGTCAGAAATTACTTCGCGGCTCACCAGGCTGTACTTCATGCCCTCAGTGCCCATGGCTATGCCGTCACTGATGGTGGGCGTGCCGAAGGTTTGCGCCTTGCCACCGGCTTCTTCAATGCCCGCGACGGCCGCATCGGCCAGCTTTTGCAGGCCGCTGTTGCAGGGGGTGATGGTGCTGTGGCCGTTGGCCACGCCAATCATGGGCTTATTAAAATCCTCAGTCTCGTAGCCCAAGGCGTAGTACATGGAACGATTTGGTGCACGAGACTTGCCTTCGGTGATGTTTCTAGAGCGTGGGTTCAGGATGGTCATGGTCGAGGATTTTTGGGTTGTAGATGCTTCTATTATAAGAAAGCTTTGGGAGTGGGGTTGGAATGCAAAATGCTACTAATAATATAGCGACTTAGGCAATAAATACGCCGACTAGAGTCATTTTTAACCTTTAAAATTGAGTGTTAAGCATATTTAAACTCAATTTTACTGACATTCGCCAAATCTAGCGTTTGCTTGGCTTGCCACAAGTCATGATTGTCTTGCATGGTCAGCCAGCTTTCAGCCGAGTGGCCTAGCGCTTTGGACAAACGCAGCGCCATTTCAGGGCTAACGCCGCTGGCTTCGTTCAAAACGCGGCTCAGCGTGGAGGCTGCCACCCCCAGCTTGAGCGCCAACTCGCGCCCGCTCATGCCGTTAGGCTCCAAATAAACCTCTTGAATAAACGCGCCTGGGTGGGGTGGGTTAAACATGGCCATTAGTGATAATCCTCATAATCCAAAACATAAGCATTGCCGTCGATAAATTCAAACGTCATTTGCCAATTGCCACTGACCGCAACGGACCAGCGCCCCTTTGCATCACCCTTCAGCGGATGCAACCGAAAACCAGGAATGTCCATATCGTCATCAGTCTGCGCTGTCTCAAGCGCCGCCAATTGCATCTTGAGCCGCTATGCTACTAAACCACATGCTGCCGAATCCATGCCGCAAACTCAGCCTCGGTGATGTCGCCAGCTGATACTGCGAGCATGGTCAACACCTTACTCACATCGTCAGCCACCAGCTTGTAGCCGTTCAGACGCAGAAACATCGCCGCTGCGACGAAACCCGTGCGCTTGTTGCCATCAATGAACGCGTGGTTGCGGGAGATGCCATAGCCATAAGCGGCAGCTAAATCAGAAGCGTCTGGCTCGCCATAAGCCGCTAAATTTTCGGGGCGAGACAATGCCGAAGCTAACAACCCGTGGTCTCGCACCCCCGCGCCACCGCCATGTTCTGCTAGTTGAGAGTCATGAACGGCAATAAGGACGGCCGAATTGATCCAAACCCAAGAGCTCATTTAGCCAATTCGCGCAAAACCGCCCGATTTTCCTTCATCACCTCCCGCGCAACCGCCATTTGCGCCTCAAACTCAGGATCGTTCTTGGTGATGCGAAAGCCATCTGGCGACTCGGTTAGGTAGATTTCATCCCCTTTTTCAAGGTTCAGCTTAGCCAGCAAATCTTTCGGAAAAATAGCGCCCAGCGAGTTGCCGATTTGGGTAAGTTTGAGGGTGTGCATGGCGATGCTCCTATGATGTTATAACTTTTGTAATTACACAGCAATCATATCGCAAGTCATCAAAGCATGAAACGATGTAAATAACTATGATTTTAGTAGCGCCTTAGGCAATAAATACGCTGGTTATAGCCATATTTGAGGGGCTAAAAACGAAAAAAAGGGAGGTCGCAGCCTCCCTTTTGTACTACAAGCAAGTAGTTTACTTGCGAACTGTTACTTCCACGCGGTGGGCTTCTGAGTTGCTCAGGGTTGAACCGATTGTATCGGCTGGTTTTTCGAGGACGACGCGATCGTCAGCAACGCCAGCGGCTTTGAGGGCAGCTGCAACGCCTTTGGCGCGGTTTTTAGACAATTCTGCGTTAGCGGCTGCGTTGCCAGTTGGGTCGTTGAAGCCCGTGACAACAGCCTTGCTGCTTGCATTGGCTTTTAGGTGAGCCACGACATCTTTAGCGGTGTCTGCAAAGCCGGCGGCAACGGCTGTTTTGCCAGAGTCAAAGTAAACTTTCAAAGCCGGTGCGCCGTCGTGCGTGAAAGCAACCAAACCTGAGCCAGTTGGTGCAACTTCAGCAGCGGCATTTTTTGCACCGTCAGCGGCTTGTTTGGCGGCGTCGCTGCCTTTGTTGCAGTAGCTGAGCAAGAAGAGGGCGGCAATACCGGTGGCCAACCAGGGCAACCATTTCATCAAGCCGCCACCTGTGCTGAAGCCCATCACGTCGCTAGACAGGGAGGTTGGGATCGTGCCGCCTGGGGTGAGTTTGCCGATCACCATGGGCAGCAAAAAGCCCAAAGCTGAAGCGGCGGTAGAGTTGCCAATGCCGAGTTTCAAGGTAATGTTGCTGAGCAAACCGGTTTGGCCGCCCATGAGAGATTCGATTTGTGCTGCGCTCACCGGCAATGTACCCGCATCACCCCCCAGCCAAGATTGTGCCACATTGCCCAAGCCGCTGCTGGTGAGTTTGGCGATAAAACCTGACAGACCGCCTGTGTCTTTGTTGGTCAAGTAAGCCAATAGCATTTGCACCAAGGGGCCGGCTTTGTCGCCAAGGCCAAAGCGTGAAGCGGCTTCGCGGATGATGAGGTCAAACATGGTCGAATCTCCTAATTTTTTTAAGATGTCTTGAATATAGCTGAGCATCATAGAGTCGGCAGTTCTACTGTTAATATCCTAACCATGCTATTTCACCCACAAATCAATCCCGTCGCGCTTCAGCTTGGCCCTTTGGCCATCCATTGGTATGGTTTAACTTACCTTGCGGCGTTTGGTTTATTCATGTTCTTAGGCTTAAAGCGACTGAAGCATCAGCCCTATGCGCGGCTGGCGGGTGACACTGTTGGCAAATGGTCAAAGCGTGATGTCGAAGACATGTTGTTTGCCGGTGTGATGGGCGTTATTTTAGGGGGGCGTATCGGCTACTGCGTGTTTTACAAGCCGCTGTATTACGCCGCGAATCCGCTGGAGATTTTTGCGGTCTGGCAGGGAGGCATGAGTTTTCATGGTGGCTTGCTGGGCGTGGTGGTCGCCATGGTGTGGTACGCCTACTCGCGCAAAAAACCGGTTTGGCAGGTCCTTGACTTTTGTGCGCCGTGTGTGCCGACGGGTTTGGCGGCTGGCCGCGTGGGTAACTTCATCAACGGCGAGCTGCCTGGGCGTTTGGCTGACCCGTCTTTGCCGTGGGGCATGGTGTTCAGAGGCTACGGTGATGCACCGCGCCACCCTTCGCAGATTTACCAGTTTTTGCTAGAGGGATTGCTGTTGTTCGTCTTGCTGTGGCTGTATGCGCGCAAGGAGCGCAAAGAAGGGCAAGTGGCGGCTGCTTTTTCAGTGGGTTACGGGGTATTTCGCTTCATCGCAGAGTTTTTCCGTGAGCCAGATGCACATCTGGGCATTTTGTCGCTCGGCATGAGCATGGGGCAGTGGCTGTGCGTGCCCATGATCTTAGGTGGCGCTTGGTTATGGCTGTGGGCCAACAACCGACATAACGAACGCAACGCAAGCCTCGATTAAAACGGCTGGCTGGTCGCGGTGCGGCGAGTGGCCGCAATCTGGTAGCTCCAGTAATTGGGTCGCCGGCAAGACGCGCTTGATACCGTGGATTTGCTCCAGCGTGCCGTATTCATCGGCCAGCCCTTGCACGGCTAAGAGCGGGCAGGTGATGGTTTTGATCGCCTGCGTCAAGTTCCAATGCCGAAAAACGGGGTTGAGCCAGATAGCGTTCCAGCCCCAAAAAGCGGAATCAACATCGTCATGGTAACGGGCGAGTTGACTGCGAAGGGCGGTGTTTTGGTAAGCAAGTTTTGCTTTCTCAATGCTGCGAACTGAAAGTTCTTCCACCAAAATATGCGGTGCGACAACTATAGCCCCCGAGATGTTGTTTGGGTACCGTGCCGCAAAAAGAAGCGCGATCGAGCCGCCGTCGCTGTGACCAAAGAGCCAAGGTTTGTCTTTCTCAGTATCTATGCCTAGCTCTTTCAGTAGCGCGGGCAACACCTCAAACGCTTGACGGTGCATGAAATCGGGTTGCCATGTCTCGTCTGCGGAACCCGGTGTTGATTGGCCATAGCCGGGGCGGGAGTAGACCAAGCCACGACAGTTTGCGGCCTCGCACAGCCGCTGCGGAAAGTCTTTCCACATCGACACCGAGCCCAAGCCTTCATGCAAAAAGACGATCAAGGGTCGGTCTGCATCGGCAGTGCCGACCCATTGGAGCTCAATGCGGACATTTTTATCGGCCCAGTGGATGTCGACGAATTGACTAGTACGCATCTATATTATTTTGCGGCTTCAAGATCCCGCAATTTAAAACGCTGAATTTTGCCGGTCGCCGTTTTGGGCAGTTCGTCAATAAATTCAATCGAACGCGGGTATTTGTAGGGCGCCAAGCGGTCTTTCACGAAGGCCTTGAGTTCGGCTTCAGTCGCAGATTTCCCCGCTTTCAGCACCACAAAGGCTTTGGTTTTGGTCAAGCCATCACTGTCGTTCACGCCGATCACCGCTGCCTCTAACACAGCAACATGTTGTATCAGGGTAGATTCCACCTCAAAGGGCGACACATAAATGCCGCTGACCTTGAGCATGTCGTCGCTGCGGCCGCTGTAGGTGTACGTGCCATCGTCATTGCGCACGTATTTGTCGCCACTTTTGGTCCAAGCGCCTTGAAACGTTTCGCGTGATTTTTCGCGGTTGCCCCAGTACATCATGGCTGCGCTCGGGCCTTTAATGTACAAATCACCGGTTTCGCCATCGGGTACAGCAAGCCCGTCATCACCACGCAATTCAATCTCATAGCCTGGCACCGGCCAGCCGGTGGTGCCATAGCGCACTTTGCCGGGTTGGTTGGACAGGTAAACATGCAGCATTTCCGTGGAACCAATGCCGTCCACAATATCAACGCCGAAATGCTGCTTGAACTTCTCACCCAATTCAGCCGGCAAAGCCTCACCGGCGGACGAGCACATGCGCAGCAACACTGCGGTTTTAGCCGGCAAGTTGGGTGATGCCAACATGCCAGCAAAGCCGGTGGGCGCACCAAAGAACACGGTGGGTTGGTGGCCGGGGCGTGAGTCTGTCCATCGTTTGAACGTGGCATCAGGCGTAGGCCGCTCCGCCATCAAAACCACGGTGGCGCCTACGCTTAAAGGAAAGCTCAAACCATTGCCCAAGCCATAGGCGAAAAAGAGTTTAGCGGCTGAAAAGCACACATCTTTGTCGGTCAGCGCAAGCACGCCTTTGCCATACAACTCAGCCGTCCAATACGGATTGGCGTGGGTGTGCAGCGTGCCTTTGGGGCGGCCGGTCGAGCCTGAGGAATACAACCAAAAACCTGGATCGTCTGGGCGCGTCGGGCTAGGCTTGTTAAGCGGTTCAGAGTTGGCCATGAAATCATTCATGGCGACTGCATTCTCTGGCAAGTTGCCAGATGCTTGGGAGACGATGATGGTCTTCACTTCATGCGGCACTAGCGCCAAGGCGGCGTTCAGGGTAGGCAGCAAAGCGTTTGACACAATAACAGCCTGCGCGCGGCTGTGCGCCAGCATGAAAGCGTAATCGTCGGCGGTGAGCAGGGTGTTGACGGCGACGGGAGCTATGCCTGCATACAGGGCACCCAAAAATGCCACCGGCCAATCGCAGCAATCATGCATCAACAAGAGCACGCGCTCTTCACGACGAATGCCTGCTGCTTGTAGTCCGGCCGCAAAGCGCTTGATACGGTCAGCGAGTTCACCATAGCTCAGGCTGCCAGTATCGTCAATAAATGCTATTTTTGATGCTCTGCCTGCGTTTAGAACCATCAGATGCTGGGCAAAGTTAAATGTTTCGCCCGGTGCTTGAGTTTGATGCTCTGTCGTCATTGTGTCCCCTCGTTTGATGCGTCGCTTGAATATTAAATATTGGATTTTGAAGGGCTTAAACTGGTGCCGGATTCAAAGCAGCAAGCACGGCAGTGCTTGCTTGCACCGCACTGCGACGGTGGTAGAAATTCAGCGCACGCAGGCCGCCTAATTCTTCGCCACCACCCGCACGACCCGGGCCACCGTGAAGCGACTGCGGCATCACATTGCCATGGCCGGTGTGCAAAGCGGCAACGTCCGGCGAAATGACATGCACGCGGCCATGGCTGTCGGCCAGTTCCAACGCAGCAGCAGCTAGTGATGCTGGGTCACTGCCATACAAAGAGGTGACCAGTGAGCCCTGGCCACGGCGGATCAGAGCCAAGGCGTGCGCCATGTCGCGGTAGGGCAACAGCGTGGCAACCGGGCCAAAGACCTCGGTGTCGTGGACGCGGTCGGCGCTGTCGCTGCCTGGTGCATCGCGCGTGCCTAATAGGGTTGGGCCGACGCAGCAAGCTGTGCCAACGACGGCATCGGTCAATGCATGGGTTGAGCCATCATGCAGCACTTCGGTTTGTTCTTTGAGGTAGGCCAATCCTTCTTGAACGTTGACGAGTTGCGCACGGTTCACCAACGCGCCCATGCGCACGGATTCATGTCTAGGGTTACCCACAGTGGTTTTCGCCAAACGGGCCGAGATGGCTTGCGCGGCAGCGCTGTAATGCGCTTCTGGCACCAAGGCACGGCGGATGGCGGTGCATTTTTGTCCTGCTTTCACCGTCATTTCGCGTGCAATTTCTTTAACAAACAAGTCGAAAGCTTCGCTGTCTGGGGCTGCATCTGGCAACAGCAAGGCCGAATTAACGCTGTCAGCCTCAATATTAACGCGAACAGATTTTTGCACTACGGCAGGGTGTGAACGAATCACTGCTGCCGTCTCAGCTGAGCCAGTGAAAGATACGACATCGAACGTTTCTACCGAATCCATCAAACCAGCAGAGCTGCCGCAAATGACCGAGAGCGCACCAACCGGGAATATGCACGCATCCACCACGTCTTTGACCATGCGCTGGGTCAGCCAGGCCGTGGCCGTGGCCGGTTTGATGATGACCGGGACGCCAGACAACAGCGCAGGTGCGGCTTTTTCCCACAAGCCCCAGCTTGGAAAGTTGAACGCATTGATGAACAAGGCTACACCACGCGTGGGCGTCAGCACATGTTGCGACTGAAACAATGGGTCTTTGCCCAGACGTGCCGCCTCGCCGTCGAGCATAAAATGACGGTCTCCCAAAGATTCGCCCAGTTTGGCGTAGGTTCCCAGGGTAAAGATACCGCCGTCAACATCCACCGCCGTGTCGTTTTTGACCGTGCCGCTGTTGGCGGTGGCGATGTCATAGTAGGCGTCACGGTTGGCTTGTAATACTTTGACGGCCACCGCCAGCATGCCAGCGCGCTGGCGGTAGGTGAGGGCACGCAAGGCCGCTCCGCCTTGCTCACGCGCGAAGGCAAAACCTGCGGCTAAATCCAGGCCGGTGGCGTCAACATGGACCAGTTCGGTGCCGAGTACGGGGTCGAAAAGAGGGGTGCCGATGCCGGTTCCTGTCTGCCATTGACCGCCTAGGAAGTTGGGTAGTTTTTGTGTCATGATTTTGGGAATGTTTTGTTGGATAGGGTTTGTTCGTTCAGCGGGTAAAGTCGATGCGACCCTCTGGCAAGAGGTAAAGCACCAAGGCACGCCCTTGCGTGACGGTGGGTCGATGCGCCGAACCGGGCGGATAGACCAGCCAGCCAGCGGAGCGGTTGTCAAACTGAGCATTTCCACAATTATTGTCACCCATAGGCATGATGAGATCAATTTCACCCAAGGGATGTGCATGATGCGGTCCTGCAATGTCCTGCATATCAACCACATCAACTGAAAAGCCGTGCAACTCTGGGGATGATTTGAAAATACGGCCGTAGCGGATGCCGCCGCCTTCACGCTCACATAACCAACCTTCAGCCACGCCAATTTCACAACTTGATTTCAATCGCTCATAGGTCAGGCTGCCCAAGCCATGCTCAGTATTCAACCAATCATCCAATGCCGCATCGAGTGGCCGCCCGAAGAGCTGGGTCGTTAGTTGAGCGATTTGCTCTTTAAATTCTGCGGCTGACATGGATAAATCTCCTGGGTTAGAATTATTTTGCTTGCACTTTTTGGTAATATGAATTATTGTGCAGATGCGAACCATAAAACTAATTTTTGAACATGTCAAGCACTATATTGCATAAAGTAGAATTTTTAACGGCTCTTGGGGAACGTGTGCGTGCTTTGCGCGCCAGGCGCGGGCTGACGCGCAAGACTTTGGCGGCTGCTGCCGAGGTTTCGGAACGGCATTTGGCTAATTTAGAGTATGGCACGGGCAACGCATCTATCTTGATCTTGCAGCAGGTGGCGAATTCCTTGCAATGCTCGCTCGCAGAATTGGTCGGTGACCTCACGACGGCAAACCCTGAATGGCTCATGATCCGAGAGCAATTGGCGCATGCTGATGAGGCCACCTTGAGGCGCGTTCGCGTCGCCATTGGCGATGTTCTGGGCGACACTGCGGGGCAAAACCGCTCGCAGCGCATCGCTTTGATAGGTTTGCGAGGCGCGGGAAAATCCACGCTGGGCCAGCGTTTGGCTGATGATTTGGGTTTCCCATTTATAGAGCTGAACCGTGACATTGAGAAGCTGGCGGGCTGCGGCGTGCATGAGATTCAAGCTTTGTACGGCTTGAACGGCTACCGACGTTATGAGCGGCGCGCTTTAGAGGCGGTCAACGAGTCACATCCTCAAGCTGTCATTGCCATACCGGGCGGCTTGGTGTCGGATACGGCAACATTCAGCTTGCTTTTATCCACCTGCTCCACGGTGTGGCTCAAGGCCGAGCCTGAAGACCACATGCAGCGCGTCATCGCCCAAGGCGACATGCGCCCCATGAGTGCCAGCAAAGAAGCGATGGATGATTTGCGGCAAATCTTGAAAGGTCGCAACGCTTTTTACTCGAAAGCGGATGTGACCATCAACACCAGCGCGCAGAGCCTTGAGCCAACTTTTGAGCTGTTAAAGACGCAAGTGAATCAATTCTTGCCGCAAGCAGTTTGAAAGAGGATTTTTCATAGGTAAAAATGACTGTAGCCAGCGTATTATATGATTATACTGCTATTATAATTATAGCTTAGTGAAGACATTGTGCGGAATTGTAAGATTACAGAATTAATTTTAGAAAATGCTTGACGGCGCCTATTTTGTGCAATATGATGCATGCATATCAAAAATATGCATTATTTTGCAGGTTTATTTAAACAGGAGTTCATCGCATGAGTTCATCACCTAAAGTCGAGTACCAAACCGACCCATCGCAATACAAGCATTGGAAGCTGTCGTTCAATGGCTCCGTTGCTACCTTGGCGGTTGATATTGACGAAAACGCGGGTTTGCGTCCGGGCTACAAACTCAAGCTGAACAGCTACGATTTGGGTGTTGATATTGAGCTGAATGACGCCATCAACCGCATCCGTTTTGAGCACCCTGAAGTCCGCACCGTGGTGGTCACCAGCGCCAAAGACAAGGTGTTTTGCTCAGGTGCAAACATCTTCATGTTGGGCGTTTCTAGCCACTCATGGAAGGTCAATTTCTGTAAATTTACCAATGAAACGCGTAATGGCTTGGAAGATTCATCCACCTACAGCGGTTTGAAGTTTTTAGCGGCTGTTAACGGCGCATGTGCTGGCGGTGGATACGAATTGGCGCTGTCTTGTGACGAGATTATTTTGGTCGATGACCGCTCATCTGCGGTGAGCTTGCCAGAAGTGCCTTTACTTGGCGTCTTGCCTGGCACGGGAGGCTTGACCCGCGTGACAGACAAACGCCATGTGCGACACGATTTGGCTGATTTGTTTTGCACCAGCGTCGAAGGCGTGCGCGGTCAAAAAGCCAAAGACTGGCGCTTGGTTGACGATATAGCCAAACCAGCCGTATTTGCTGAAAAAGTGCAGGCGCGTGCGTTGGCATTGGCCGCGAAGAGCGATAGGCCTGCAGACGGCAAAGGGGTTGCATTAACGCCATTGAAGCGCACTGTTGAAGCCGATGCTTTGCGTTATGGCTTTGTCACCGTAGAGATTGACCGTGCCAAACGCGTTGCAACTTTTACAGTCAAAGCACCTGCTATTGCTGCAGATTTGCCGCAAACGCCAGCAGCGATGGTTGAAGCGGGTGCCAACTGGTGGCCGATGCAAATGGGCCGTGAGCTAGAAGACGCTATTTTGCAAATGCGTACCAACGAGTTAGACATTGGCACCTGGTTGATCAAAACCGAGGGCAACGCAGCCAATGTGTTGGCCAGTGATGCTTTGATGCTGGCGAACAAAGACCATTGGTTTGTGCGCGAAACCATCGGTTTGCTGCGCCGCACCTTCAGCCGTTTGGATGTATCTTCACGCAGCTTGTTTGCTTTGATTGAAGCGGGTTCTTGCTTCTCTGGAACGCTACTCGAATTGGCATTGGCTTGTGACCGCAGCTACCAATTGATGCTGCCTGATGATGAGGTTGCTTCCCCAAAAATCACCGTGGCTGACGTTAATTTTGGCATTTATCCTATGGCAACGGGTCAAAGCCGCTTGGGCCGTCGCTTTTACGACGAAGTGCCTGCCCTCGAAGCTGTTCGCGCCAAAGCGGGTCAAGCTTTGGATGCGGATGCCGCGTTTGCACTCGGTTTGGTCACTGCTAATCCGGATGATATTGATTGGACTGACGAAGTTCGCATCGCCGTTGAAGAGCGTGTTGCGATGTCGCCCGATGCGTTGACTGGCATGGAAGCCAACTTGCGTTTCAACAGTCTAGAAAACATGCACACCCGTGTTTTTGGCCGTCTCACAGCTTGGCAAAACTGGATTTTCCAGCGACCGAATGCGGTGGGTGAAAAGGGCGCTTTGAAAGTTTATGGCAAAGGTGAGAAAACTGCCTTTGATTGGAACAGAGTTTAATTTTCGGCATTTTTAAAATCAAATTTACCTAATCTGGAGTTTACAAAATGAGCAGCATCAATTACAGCGAAAAAATCCCTAACAACGTTAACTTGGGCGAAGACCGCACTTTGCAGCGCGCCCTAGAACAATGGCAACCCAATTTCATCAACTGGTGGGACGACATGGGGCCAGTGGGTTCGACAGACATGGAAGTTTATTTGCGGACCGCCGTGAGCGTTGACGCACAAGGCTGGGCACAGTTTGGCCATGTCAAAATGCGTGATTACCGTTGGGGCATTTTCTTGAACCAAGGCGAGACAGATCGCAAAATCCATTTCGGCGACCACATTGGTGAAAAAGTTTGGCAAGATGTGCCTGGCGAACACCGTGCCAACTTGCGCCGCATCATCGTGACGCAGGGCGACACCGAGCCAGCATCGGTTGAGCAGCAGCGCCACTTAGGCAACACCGCGCCGAGTATGTACGACCTGCGCAACCTGTTTCAAATCAACGTCGAAGAAGGTCGCCACCTGTGGGCGATGGTGTATTTGCTGCACAAACATTTTGGTCGCGATGGCCGCGAAGAGGCAGACGCGCTGTTGGTGCGCCGCTCTGGTGACGAAAACAACCCACGTATTTTGGGCGCGTTCAACGAAGCCACGCCCGATTGGCTAAGCTTCTTCATGTTCACCTACTTCACAGACCGTGATGGCAAGTTTCAACTTGCCGCCTTGGCTGAAAGCGCATTTGACCCGCTGGCTCGCACCACCAAATTCATGCTGACCGAAGAAGCGCACCACATGTTTGTCGGTGAAAGCGGTATTTCCCGCGTGTTGGCGCGTACCGCTCGTGCGATGAACGAGCTCAAAACCGATGACGTCAACAAGTTGCGCGCTGCGGGCGTGATCGACCTGCCGACCATCCAGCGCTACATCAACTTCCACTACAGCGTCACCATCGATTTGTTTGGTGCGGACGAATCTAGCAATGCAGCGATTTTCTACAGCTCTGGCCTCAAAGGTCGCTATGAAGAAAGCAAGCGCACAGACGACCACATTTTGAAGGGCCAAACCTACAAAGTGCTGGAATCTCGTGACGGCAAATTGCAAGAAAAAGAGGTGCCATTGCTCAATGGTTTGAACGAGGTGCTGCGCGACGACTACATTACCGATTCCGTCGCGGGTGTGGATCGTTGGAACCGTGTGCTGTCCAAAGCGGGCATAGATTTTAAATTGATCGTGCCCCACAAAGCGTTTAACCGAAACATTGGTGCGTTGGCGGGCGTGAAAGTGTCACCCGATGGTCGTTTGATCAATGCCGCTGAATGGCAAGCCAACCGTGATGAGTGGTTGCCGACAGCAGAAGACCGCGCCTATGTCGCCAGTTTGATGGGTCGTGTCGTAGAACCAGGCAAGTTTGCCAACTGGATTTCACCGCCAAACATGGGCATCAACCGTCAAGCGGCGGACTACGAGTACGTGCGTTTTAACTAAAATAGAAACACATCGTAATAAGGCTAAAAGAGCGTACACCACATGACTACAGCAGACCTCGCAGTTGCAACCAGCGCCATCATCAAACAGCATCTCATCGATCCTGAAATATGCATACGCTGCAACACCTGCGAGGCGATTTGCCCGGTCGGCGCAATCACCCATGATTCGCGCAACTATGTCGTTGATGCCAGCAAGTGCAATTTGTGCATGGATTGCATCTCGCCATGCCCGACAGGGTCGATTGACAATTGGCGCATGATGCCGCGCGCCATGGCTTACACGCCTGAAATTCAGTTGACTTGGGATGATTTGCCAGTTGAATTGTCAAATGACGAGTTGGGTAAATATGGCTCGGCAGATGCTGTAGAACTTGACACGCAGTCAAACGCAGATATTGGTTTGCCTGAGTCTGGCAGTTCTGCGGGCTCAAACGCAGCACCTTGGTCTGCATTGAAACCACACACCAACTTGCATGGTCCGAAAACCCCCATCATGGCCACCGTGACGGGCAATGTTCGCGTGACAGAAGTGGGTAAAGACTACGACACACACCACGTTGTGTTAGATTTTGGCAATCAGCTTTTTCCAGTGTTAGAAGGTCAATCGATAGGGGTTTTGCCTCCCGGTGTGGACGTTTTGGGCAAACCGCACCATGCACGTCAATACTCCATCGCCAGCCCACGCAATGGTGAGCGGCCTGATTTCAACAACCTGTCGCTCACCATCAAACGGGTTCTAGAAGACCACGAGGGCAAACCCGTGCGCGGTGTCGCGTCTAACTTCATGTGCGACCTCAAAGTCGGCGACACGGTGCAAGTGATTGGCCCGTTTGGCAGCAGCTTTTTGATGCCGAATCACCCTAAATCCAATATCGTGATGATTTGCACAGGAACCGGTAGCGCCCCCATGCGTGGCATGACGGAATGGCGCAGACGGCAACGGCAAGCAGGCGCGTTTGAAGGCGGCAAGTTGATGTTGTTCTTTGGCGCTCGCAGCAAAGAAGAATTGCCCTACTTCGGCCCGCTGAAGAATTTGCCGACTGACTTCATCGACATCAATTTTGCTTTCTCCCGCACCGCCGGCCAACCCAAACGCTACGTGCAAGACGCCATGCGCGAGCGAGCGGCCGATTTAGCCCCGCTGTTGGCCGATGCCAATACTTACTTTTACGTCTGTGGCTTGAAGAGCATGGAAGTGGGCGTGCTGTCCGCTATGCGTCATATCGTTGAAAGCGCTGGGATGTCTTGGGATACAGTGGGCGCTACGCTCAAAAAAGACAACCGCCTTCATCTGGAGACTTATTGATATGACACAAGCCTACATCATCGACGCCATCCGTACCCCTTTTGGCCGCTACGGCGGCGCTTTGTCTTCGGTTCGTACTGACGACTTGGGCGCAATTCCGATTCGCGCGTTGGTGGCGCGCAACCCCAGCGTCGATTGGGCGGCCGTCACCGACGTGATTTATGGCAATGCCAACCAAGCCGGCGAAGACAACCGCAACGTGGCGCACATGGCGTCGCTGTTGGCTGGTTTACCGGTTGATGTACCCGGTGCAACCATCAACCGCCTATGCGGTTCGGGTTTAGATGCCGTCGGCACTGCAGCACGCGCTATCAAATCAGGCGAAGCCAGCATGATGATTGCAGGCGGTGTGGAGAGCATGAGCCGCGCCCCGTTTGTCATGCCCAAAGCTGAAACAGCGTTTAGCCGCACCAACACAGTGTATGACACCACCATTGGCTGGCGCTTTATCAACAAAGCGATGAAGGCGCAATACGGCGTGGATTCCATGCCTGAAACGGCTGAAAACGTTGCTAATGATTTCAACATCGAGCGCTTAGCACAAGACCAAATGGCGCTGCGCTCCCAGCTCAATGCCATAGCCGCACAAAAACGTGGTTTTTTTGACGCTGAAATCACCCCAGTTTCCATCCCGCAGAAAAAAGGCGATCCGCTCATCGTTAACCAAGACGAGCATCCGCGTGAAACGACTTTGGAAGTGTTGGCGAAACTGAAGCCCATCGTTAAAGCCGAAGGTTCAGTGACAGCGGGCAATGCTTCGGGCGTGAACGACGGTGCCTGTGCTTTGTTATTAGCCAATGAGGAATCTGTTAAAAAATACGGACTCAAACCCCGCGCCCGCGTCGTTGGTATGGCCACGGCAGGTGTCGCACCCCGCATCATGGGTTTTGGCCCCGCGCCTGCCACCCGCAAAGTCTTGGCGCTGACAGGTTTAACTCTCGATCAAATGGACGTGATCGAACTCAACGAAGCCTTCGCCGCACAAGGCTTGGCTGTGTTGCGTGACTTGGGCATTGCCGATGACGACGGCCGAGTCAACCCCAACGGTGGAGCGATTGCATTGGGCCATCCGCTGGGGGCAAGTGGCGCTCGCTTGGTGACGACTGCACTTAATCAGCTAGAAACCATTAAAGGAAAATATGCGCTGTGCACCATGTGTATTGGCGTGGGACAAGGCATTGCACTGATTATTGAACGAGTTTAGGGTGAATATATGCCTATAGCCGGTGTATTTATTGTCTAAGATGCTATTTAAAATATAGCATTACTCGGTTTTGATTGGAATAAATTGGAACCTGACCCTAATTTATTCTGCATTCACACCAATTAACTAAGGGTAAACACTGCGAATTCTCATACTTTTGTGATTGCCTAATTTCCTGTAATTACGTAGAATTATTGAAAATAACACCCTACAAACCATGCGCCTCGTCCCCAACTCCTTACATATGCAAGTCGCTAACAACTTGCGGGAGCAGATTTTTTCGGGTGATTTGGCAGCAGGCGCGTTTGTGGATGAATCTGCGCTGTGTAAACAGCTCAGCATCTCTCGCACACCCCTGCGCGAGGCGCTCAAGGTCTTGGCTTTTGAAGGCTTGGTGCGTCATGAGCCGCGCCAAGGCTGCTATGTGAGTCAGGTGACCGAGAAGGATTTGGACGATATCTTCCCTGTGATTGCCTTGCTAGAAGGGCGCTGCGCCTTTGAAGCTGCCAAAAACGCCAACGATGCCGATTTGGCTGCGCTGGACACATTGCACCTGCGCTTGGTCAGCCATGCAGAGGCGAAACGAATTTCGGACTACTACCAAGTCAACTACACCATCCACGAAGCCATCATCACCCTGGCCAACAACCGTTGGCTGGCGCAGGTGATTGGC